>JANNGY010000571.1:0-6585 GCA_031404095.1 Betaproteobacteria bacterium
GAACCAGCCGCAAATCCCGCCCGGCAAGACTTTTGTGTACGAATTCGTCGCGCGACGGCCGGGGACCTTCATGTATCACCCGCACGCCGATGAAATGACGCAAATGGCCATGGGCATGATGGGCTTCTGGGTGACGCATCCAAAGGGTTCGCATCCGCTGATCGATACGGTCGATCGCGATTTCTGTTTCCTGCTCAATGCCTACGACATCGATCCCGGCAGCGCCACGCCCAAGGTGAACACGATGATCGATTTCAACCTCTGGACCTGGAACAGCCGCGCCTTTCCCGGAATCGACACGCTGAACGTCCGCAAGGGCGACCGGGTGCGGATTCGCATCGGCAACCTGACCATGACCAATCATCCGATTCATTTGCACGGCCACGAGTTCGTGGTATCCGGCACCGACGGCGGGCCCACGCCGAAGGAATCGCGCTGGCCGGAAGTCACGACCGATGTCGCGGTCGGGCAGATGCGGCAGGTCGATTTCCTCGCCGACGAAGAAGGCGACTGGGCGTTTCATTGCCACAAATCGCACCACACGATGAACGCGATGGGCCATGACGTGCCGACCATGATCGGCGTCGCTCATCGCGAGGTGGTGTCGAAGATCACCTCGCTCATTCCCGACTACATGGTGATGGGCGAGCGCGGCATGGCCGACATGGGCGAAATGGAAATGCCGCTGCCGGACAACACCCTGCCGATGATGACCGGCGCCGGGCCGTACGGGCCGGTGGAAATGGGCGGCATGTTCACCATGCTCAAGGTGCGGCGCGAACAAAAACCGGGCGATTACACCGACCCCGGCTGGTACAAGCAGCCCGCCGGTACCCAGGCTTACGAATGGACGGGTGCGCTGGCGGAACCGGCGCGTTTCAAGTCGGAAGGCAGGCAGTCGATGCCGCTCAAGGAAATGCCGAAGCAGGACATTGAGGTCATCGTCAAGAAACCGTCGGGAGGCGCACATGGCGGGCATTGACTTGATTGACGACCTCCGCGCCGGCCCCAAGCCGGCGCTCGCCATCGACCGCTACGGGCGCATGGCGCACAATTATGACGCCAGTTGCTGGCGGATCGAGCCGCTGCGCGCGCTGGCAATTCAGTCCCTTGCATTGCGACCGGGAGACAAGGTACTCGATGTGGCCTGTGGCACCGGCAGCACGACGGAAACGCTCGCGCGGCAGGTCTGGCCGGACGGGCGCGTCCTCGGTATTGAGCAATGTTCTGAAATGGCGGACCTTGCCCGGCAAAGACTGCTCGCAGCCGGCATTGACAACGCTGAAATTGTCACGAAGGATGTGAATTCAGTCGCGTGCGAATTCAACGCAGATGCGGTCTTGTGTTCCTTCACGCACGATGTATTGCAATCGCCGAACGCTATCGACCGTATCCGTCAACTATCCAAGCCGGGCGCGCGTTTAGCGGTGGTCGGTGTCAGGACATTGCCGTGGTTGTGGGGCTGGCCGATCAATATTTTCATCATGTGGCGCGCGCGGCGATATCTCACCACGTTTCATGGCCTGCGCGACCCGTGCGCTTTGCTGAGGCCGCATTGCGAGTTACTGGAATTGAAAGGCGCATGGCACGGCGGCACCAGCTATCTTGCGGTGGGCCGATTCCACACTTCACACGATGCCAAGGATGGATAGCACCCGCCTGGCGTCTTTTCCGCACTCATTTACGCCACTGAATTCACTTCGATTAATTTCACACAAGGATCCATGTGCATGAAACGCAACTTATCTCTATTCATTGCCCTTCTGCTTTCCGCCTTCATTGGCCAGGTTTTCGCGCACGGGGACGAGCACGACAAGAAGAAGCCGGTCGCCTTGAAGAAGGAACAGAAACCATGGGGCATTGCCGGCAATGCCAAGGAAGTCAAACGCAGCATCAACATCGCCATGTTGGACACGATGCGTTTTTCGCCTGACAAAATCGACATCAAGCAAGGCGAGACAATCAGGTTTCTCCTGAAAAACCAGGGCAAGATGCTGCACGAGATGGTGATCGGTACGAAGAAAGAACTTGAAGAACACGCCGCGCTGATGCTGAAGTTCCCGGACATGGAACACGATGAACCCTACATGGTGCACGTACCGGCCGGGAAGAGCGGCGAGATCATCTGGACCTTCAATCGCGCCGGCGACTTCGATTTTGCCTGCCTGATCGCCGGCCACTATCAGGCCGGAATGGTTGGCAAGATTTCGGTAGCCGCCAAATGAACCAGGCACTTGTTCCACAATTTTCTGGAGGCCACCATGCTTCCAATTTACCAAAGGAGACATCAATGAACTCACTGAAACTCGCTACCGCCATTTCCGCGGTATTTCTTTCGCAACTGACTCCCACTGCCTCCTGGGCCGCCGCGGAACACGACGACAAGCACCATGCGGGCAAGCCCGCCGCCGCGGACACGGGCGCCGACACGGCAACCGATGCCGAGGTGCGAAAGGTCGACAAGGACACGAAGAAGATCACGCTGAAACACGGCGAGATCAAGAACCTGGATATGCCCGCCATGACCATGGTGTTTCAGGTAAAAGACATTGCGTTGCTTGATAAAGTTAAGGCCGGTGACAAGGTCAAGTTCAAAGCCGAGAAAGTTCCGAGCGGTTACGCAGTGACCGCCATCGAGGTGGCCAAATGAGAACCATCGCTCTATTTCTCGCGCTGGTCCTTCCCTCCGCTGCCTTTGCGGATATCGTCGATCTCAAATGGACCGGCGGCACCTTTGCGCACAAGGCCAGTATTGCCCCCAAGAAGTTTCTCGAAGTCTGCGGCAAGCTGAAGATGGGGGACGGCGTGGCGTGGCAGTTCAAGGGAAGCGCGCCAACCGATTTCAATATCCACTACCACGTCGGCAAGGACGTTACCTACCCGGAGAAACGCCAAGACATCGCCAGCGCTGACGGCACGTTCTCAGCACCGGTGGACCAGGACTATTGCTGGATGTGGAGCAACCGTTCGCCGAATGCGGTTGATATCGATGTCAGTCTCAAGCAGGTAAAGGCCGCCAAATAGTCGTTCGAAAACGGCACAAGGCGCTACGCCAGGGCCTAGCACTGGTGCGGTTCTTCGCGGCAATCCCTTGGGAAAGCCCGCCAACGCTTGGTCCCGGGCCTGTGCCTCGCATGGGATGCGATTGCGTCTGGCAGAATAACGATCGATTTCATCACCATCAGGGCGCCGCCGATCGATGAGAATCAGAAAATATCTCCTTCGAATTCATCGCTGGTCGGGTATTGCCCTGGCGGTGCTGCTCGTCATCACCGGCATTTCCGGATCATTGCTCGCTTTCCACCACGAGATCGATGCCCTGCTGAACCCCCAGTTGCACAGTGCAACACCGCAGGCAAAGCGCGCCTCGCTCGACAGCATCGCCAAAGCAATCGAGGCCCGGCACCCGCAACTGGTCGTCGGCTATTTCCTGTTCGCCGAGAGCCCGGCCAGTTCGATTCACGTCGTCATGAACACCCGCGAGGCCGCGGCAGAGGGCCGCCTCGACCGGGAATCGCCGCGGCCCACGGAAATCTACGCAGACCCGTATACCGGCGAACTGCTGGGCGAACGCAACTGGGGCGAAATCGGCGGCACCCGCGCGCACCTGGTGCCGATGATCTATCGCCTGCACATGAGCCTGTTCCTCGACAAGACCGGCCAGTGGATCACGGGAATCGTTGCCGCCATCTGGATAGTGGGAATGCTGATCGGAATATTTCTTGCCTTGCCCCGGCTCGGCCACCTTCGCAAGGCATTGACCGTCAAGTGGCAGGCAAGCCGCGCGCGCGTCCTGTTCGACCTGCATCGCACGATTGGACTATTGTCGGCCGTGCTGTTGATCGTGGCCGCATTCACCGGCCTGTACATGAACCTGCCACAGGTAATGGAGCCTGCGCTGGCGGCAGTAGCGCCCTTCACCGAACGGCCGCCAGCGCTGCGGCCGGCCGGCACCCGCCTCGACCAGGTCTGGCAAATCGGCTGGGAGGAAGCGGTGCAGCGGGCACGTGCGGTGCACGCGGTTGATCCGATTGCCGGTGTCGGCAAGATCGAGGCGCGCGGCTACTATCAAGTGCGGTACATGCCCCCTGGCGACATAATGGACAGCGGCACCATCCGCGTCTTCGTCGATGGCCGCAATGGGGAAATACTGGGCAAATTTGACCATCGTGACGGTACCGTCGGCGACAAGATCCGCATCTGGCAGTTTCCGCTGCACAGCGGCCAGGGATTCGGCATGCCGGGCCGCGTGCTGGTGTGCGTCATCGGGCTGATTCCACCTTTGCTCGCGGTTACCGGCCTCTGGTTGTGGCTGCGCCGAAAGCGCCTTCGGCATTCCGCGACGCAATCGCGCGAATCGCGCGAGAACCCGGCGCCAGTCGGCGTGGAATGAATGCGCCGGCCGCCACGACACGCACGACGTTAAATGGGGAAATGGTGTGCCTACACGGCTAATCCGGCCGCAAGCGTTTTCATGGCAGGGCCGCGCGCTGCTGACCACTGGGCTGGCGCTGTTTTCCGGTCGCGCCGGTGACAATCGCCCGCACCGGCACTATGCGGTACAGCTTGCGCTGTCCGAGTCGGGTGACGTAAGCCTGGCCGACGCGCATGGCCGGCAATATGCCGGTGGTTTTGTGGGCTGCGCCGCCGGCACGATACATCGCATCGAGCCAACGATCGACGATATCATCCTGGTCTATCTGGAGCCCACATCGACGATCGGCGCGGCGGCACAAAAAAAACTGAACGGCATTTCGATTGTCGAATCTCGGCCTCAACCGGGTCTCGTCCGCGCACTGCGCCGGGCAATTGCCGACGGCACTCCCCAGGCCGCGGAAAGCCTGCTCCGCGCACTCTACCGCGCCGACGAGTCGATCGGTGAGCATCGCGCCGACCAACGCCTCGCGAAACTCATCAATTCAGCCGCTTTCCATGGCGTACCGCCGTCGCTTACGCAGGCCGCGCGCCAAATTTCATTGTCGCCAAGCCGGTTCTCGCATTTGTTCTCCGCCGAGATGGGCATCGCCTATCGTGGGTTCGTCAAGTGGCGCAAGCTCATTGCCACCCTGAGCAGCGTTTCCGGAAACGCGAATTTGACGCGGGCTGCTTATGACGGTGGCTTTGCCGATTCCGCGCATTTCACGCGAACGTTCAGGGACACCTTCGGGCTTACGCCCAGCCAGCTGCTATTCCGCATACGACTATCGTCCCCGCCCCTGCCGCCGCCGGACGTCAATGCGCGATAGCGGTTTCATTCAAGCATCGCCCACCGTGCGCTGCGAACATGTGCAGCGCAAATCCATTCGCTCAACAAGGAAGATCAATGCCACCAAAGACGTCTGAATCGAAATATGTACCGGCGCTGGGTTTTGACTGGCTTACCCCATACTACGATGCCGTCGTCGGCGCCACCACGCGGGAGCGCCGGTTCAAACAGGCGCTCATCCGCCAGGCGGGTTTCAAGCCGGGGCAGCGCGTACTGGATCTGGCGTGCGGAACCGGCACCCTGGCCATCTGGATCAAGCAACACCAGCCACAAGCTGATGTCACCGGCGTCGATGGCGATCCGGCCATTTTGGCCCTGGCGTCCCGCAAGGCGCAGGAGACCGGCGTCGCGGTGCAGTTCGACCGCGCCCTGTCGTATAGCCTGCCGCATCCGGCGGCGCACTTCGATCGGGTGGTGTCAAGCCTGTTCTTTCACCACCTGTCTTGGGAGGACAAAGTGCGTACCGCGCATGAGTTGTTCCGCGTACTCAAGCCGGGCGCGGAGTTGCACGTCGCCGACTGGGGCCGCGCCGCCAACCCCTTGATGCGGGGATTGTTTCTTTTCATTCAACTTCTCGACGGCTTTGAAAACACCCAGGACAACGTGTCGGGCAAACTCATCATGCTCTTCGAACAAGCCGGCTTTGTTGAAGTAACGCAAACGCAAACCTTCAGCACCGTCTTCGGCACCATGGCGCTTTATCGTGCGATCAAGCCCGGCTGACTTCAATGCCCCTGGTCATGGCCGCGAACAACGTCGCGGCCAGACTTGTCGCCGCCGTATCAGCCCCCCGAATACAGCTCCTGATACTGCTTTCTGCCTTGTACCACCGAAGCGAGGCTCGGCTTCGGTGTGCTGTGATCAAACTTGTCGACATGCACCCACTTGCCATTACGGAAATCGTGGGCATGCTGAACCAGTTCCCAACCGGTCTCGTCACCCACGTAGCGCCAGCCATCCGCGGTCACGCCACTCTTTCCGGCTTCGATCCGCTCCGAATCTACTTGCGCGCGCGACATTGTGCCCGGCACATAGTGCATGATCGCGCCTGATTCATCTTTCGACGGGTGGAACGACTGGTCGGCAATGGCTGCGCCCGCGGACAGCGACAGGCCTGCCGCAACCGCGATGAAAATGGTTTTCTTGAACATGGCGAACTCCTGTTGGTGGGTCGTTTCATTCGCCAGGCTTTCGCCTGGCGACCGCGCGGCACAAGTGAACAAAAGGGGCCGCGATGGAATGAAGTTTGAACCCGAGGCAACGACACCAAGGTGGCTGCGGCATTACAGTTCTGTCAACTTCCTGCAATCCGCGGCTTG
>JANNGY010000572.1:0-9307 GCA_031404095.1 Betaproteobacteria bacterium
GCAGCTTCTGGCGCTCTTCGCCCATTGAAGATTCGAGCACGGCACGACGCGAAACCACCACGTTGTTGCGCTTGCGATCCAGCTTGATGACCTTGAACTCGAGTTCCTTGCCTTCAAACGCCGAGGTGTCTTTCATCGGACGGGTGTCAACCAGCGAACCGGGCAGGAAGGCGCGGATGCCGTTGACCATGACTGTGAGTCCGCCCTTGACCTTGCCGGAAACCATTCCGGTGATGATCGTGCCCTTGTCGAGCGCGACATCGAGTTCGTGCCAGGCGGCGAGTTTCTTGGCGCGCTCGCGCGAAAGTTTGGTGGCGCCGTAGCCGTCTTCGAGGGCTTCGATGGCAACCGTGACAAAATCGCCGACTTTGACTTCAAGTTCGCCTTTGTCATTCTTGAATTCTTCGACCGGGATCACGCTTTCGGATTTCAATCCGGCGTTCACCACGACGATGTTTTGATCCACCAGCACCACTTCGGCGGTGATCATTTCACCGATACGCATTTCCTGGCGCGTGAGGCTTTCCTCGAACAACGCGGCAAAACTGTCGACCGGATGGGGAATCTTGGGGGCTTTGGGTGGTTTTGCTGCTTGGGCTGTTGCGGACATGGAGACTGCACCTTCGGTTAGGTCACGATCCTGGCGGAAAGTGATGGTGGGAGAACACCGGCTCTTCTTGGAAAAACCGGCACCTTGATACATAAAACTGCGTTGCTCGGGAAAGATTCAAGGATGATTCAAGGCAATTACTGCCTCGGGTCAAACTGAAGTCAGTGCGGAAAAAACTGCATTCGATCAAACACCTATGCTTGATTTCGATACAAACCGAGGATTTTTTCCACCGCATCATCGGCGGAAATATCAGTTGTATCAATGAGATAGGCGTCGGAAAAGTGCTTCAGCGGTGCGACCGGACGATTCATGTCTCTGTCATCCCGGATTCGCAATTCCGTCACAACGTCCGACATTATCGCAGACATTCCTTTTTGTTTCAACTGCTTAGTACGCCTTTCGGCACGCGCTTCGACGCCCGCGGTCAAGAAAAATTTGATGGTGGCATCCGGAAAGACCACCGAACCCATGTCGCGTCCGTCACAGACCAACCCGGGCGCCGTCCGGAAATCTCGCTGCCGCTGCAGCAAAACCCTTCGAACGTCAGCGTGCGCCGCGACGCGCGACGCATTCTGGCTGGCCACTTCGGTGCGAATCGCATCGGTCACATCCGCGCCGTCGAGCCATACGCTGCCCCCGCCAAAGCGGAAATTCAGCGCCGCGGCCAGTCCCGCCACCTCCACCCCGTCAGCCAAGTCGATACCGGCACGCTCCGCAGCCACGGCCGTCAATCGATAGAGCGACCCACTGTCCAGATAGTGAAATCCCAGCCGCTCGGCGACCCTTTGTGCGACCGTGCCTTTGCCCGAGGCCGTTGGTCCGTCAATGGCGATGACCGGAATCGGCGATTGGTGAATCATGGGCGTGACTCCGCAATCAGCGATTGCAGGACCGCGAAAAAATCGGGGAATGTCTTGGTCACGCAGGCCGGATCATTGATGGTGACCGGCACGTTGCCGAGCGATACCAGCGAAAAACACATAGCCATGCGGTGATCGTCGTAGGTATCGATGACCGCATCCGGCACCAGGCGGCCGGGCGGCGTGATACGAATGAAATCCGCGCCTTCCTCCACGATCGCGCCGACTTTGCGCAACTCGATCGCCATCGCGGCAATACGATCCGTTTCCTTCACCCGCCAGCTGGCGATGTTACGAATAACCGTCGACCCTTCTGCAAACAAGGCACAGATTGCGATGGTCATTGCGGCATCCGGAATGTGATTCAGGTCCGCGTCGATCGCCTTCAGCTTGCCGCCCGCGGGCGCGTTGGCCTCGATCCAGTCATCGCCCATCGCGATGCGCGCGCCCATGGCCGCGAGTGGCTCGACAAAGCGAACGTCGCCCTGGATGCTGGACTTGCCGACGCCATTCACGCGCACCGGGCCACCGGCAATCGCGCCTGCCGCCAGAAAGTAAGATGCGGATGATGCATCGCCTTCGACGTGAATGGCGCCCGGACTCTGAAAATGGCTGTCAGCGGGAACGACAAAAGCGCTCCATCCCTCACGCAATATGTTGACGCCGAATCGCGCCAGCAAATTCAGGGTGATTTCAACGTAAGGTTTCGAAATCAACTCACCCACCACCTGCAGGCGGACTTCGCGCTTCAGTATCGGCAGCGCCATCAGCAATGCTGACAGGAACTGGCTTGAGACGTTGCCGCGAATATGGGCCACAGCCGTGCCGGCCGGTTCGCACGGCGAGATTTCCAACGGGGGAAAACCGCCGGTCGTCTGGTAGCGGATCCGCGCGCCTAGCCCGGTAAGCGCATCGACCAGATCGCCGATCGGCCGCTCGTGCATGCGCGCAACGCCGCTCAGGTTGTAATTCCCGCGACTCAGTGCCAATGCCGCGGTCAGCGGCCGAAACGCGGTACCTGCGTTGCCGAGGAATAACTCCGCGGCCTTTACCGGAAAACTCCCGCCACAACCGCAAACCCGGAATTCTGCGTCTCCCAGCGCGTCGATATGCACGCCGAGCTTCCGCAAGGCCGCCAGCATCACATCCGTGTCGTCGGACTTCAACAGGCCACGAATCACCGTTTCGCCATCGCAAAGTGCGGCCAGCAGCAGCGTGCGGTTGGAAATACTCTTCGAGCCCGGCAGCGTCACACTGCCTTCAACACGCTTGCAGGGCGGCAGCAAAAGCGTTGGTGGCAAAGCGCTCATGCGGAGCTATCGTTGAAGTAATCCAGCTGCCCGGCCAACCATTTTTCCCGGGCCTCGCGGGCATGCGACATGAGCGACTCGATTCGTGCCGCATCGGCTGCGGCCACGGCATCCCGCAGTGCCGTCGCGTGGCGCAGGTATCGATCGAATTCGCTTACCAGCGCCTCGCGATTGTTCATCGCGATGTCGCGCCACATTTCCGGTGACGAGCCGGCAATGCGGGTGAAATCGCGAAATCCCGACGCGGCGAAGGAAAACAGGTCTTTCGCGTTGGGACGCTGGGCTAGTTCATCCACCAAGGCAAACGCGAGCAGGTGCGGCAAGTGGCTGACCGCTGCGAATATCGCGTCATGGGCATCGGCCGTCATTTCCACCACACTTGCCCCGCAGGCACGCCACAGCAATCGAACCGTTTCGATCGCCGCCGGGGCATTCTCCGCCAGTGGCGTCAGGACCACATTCTTGCCTTCAAACAGTTCCGAGGCGGCGGCAGCGAATCCGGCGTGCTCGCGTCCGGCAATCGGGTGGCCGGGAACAAACTGCGCAATTTTTTCACCGAGGCACTCGCGCGCCGCTGCAATCACGCTCTGCTTGGTGCTGCCCACGTCGGTCAGGATGGCATTGGCCGGCATGTACGGCGCCAACGCGCGCAACACCGCCGCGGTTTGTGCAACCGGCACGGATACAAAGACGATGTCCGCATCCTTGAATGCAGCAAAATCGGCTGCCGCTGCATCAATTGCGCCGGCGCGAAGTGCAAGATCAAGCTGCGATTCATCGCGATCGAAAGCGACGATGTTCGCGTCGGGACGGGCGCCACGCAATGCGAGGGCCACCGAACCACCGATGAGGCCAAGGCCGACTATCGCAATGTTCGTCATCACCAGGGCCAAACTCGCCAATAGGCGGGCGTTTCCAGCCCATTCTGGCCTGAAAGGCGCACCCATGCTGGGGTTTTCATGCCGCGATTCACTTACACGGCCTTTGGCATCGCCTGATCAAGGGCAAGCAGGAATCGCTCATTCTGCGCCTGGGTACCGATCGTCACGCGCAGCCAGTCCGGCAGCCCGTAGCCGGCAATGGGGCGCACGATCACACCGAGTTTCAGCAGCGCCTGGAAAACGGCATTCGCGTTGTCGATGCGAAAGGTGATGAAATTTCCATAAGGTGGAATGACGGTGATGCCGCGCTTGGCGAGCGCGGCCCCGAGGAATGCGAGCCCCTCGGCGTTCAACTGCCGGCTGCGCGCAATGAATTCGTCATCCTCAAGCGCCGCTGCCGCCGCCACCATGGCGAGGTGATTGACGTTGAACGGCTGACGCACCCGGTTCATCAACGCGATGAGATCCCGCGAGGCAAAGCCGAAACCAACCCGCAACCCCGCCAGGCCGTAGGCTTTCGACAAGGTGCGGGAGATGATGAGATTCGGGTACTCGGCCAGCCAGGGCACGCTGTCATAAGCAAGGCTGGCATCCAGATACTCGGTGTAGGCCTCGTCGAGAACCACCAGTACGTTTCCGGGCACGCGTTTCAGAAAGGCGTGCAACACGCCGGCCGGCACAAAGGTACCAGTCGGGTTATTGGGATTGGCAAGAAACACCATGCGCGTATCTGCCCGGATGGCGTCACACATGGCGTCAAGGTCGTTGCCGAAATCTTTCGCCGCGACTTCGATCCCGCTCGCGCCAACCGCCTGCGTGGCGAGCGGGTACACCGCAAAGGCGTGCTGCGAGTAAATGGCCGACGTGCCGGGCGCAAGGAAGGTGCGCGCCGCGAGTTCCAGCACATCGTTGGAGCCGTTACCCAGGATGATCTCGTCCGCCTTCACGCCGAACTTGCGGCAAATCACTTCCTTCAGTGCGTAGCCACCGCCGTCCGGGTACAACGCCAGGTCATTCAAAGCCTGCCTGATTGCCGACAACGCCTTGGGCGAAGGGCCAAGCGGATTTTCATTGGACGCGAGCTTGACGATGTCTGCCTCCGCCAGGCCCAGTTCGCGCGCGACGTCGGAAATCGGCTTGCCGGGTTGATAGGGGGCGATTGAGCGGATGTATTCGGGAGCGAGATGGGTAAGGTTCATTTTTTGCATGAGTGGATTGAAGCGAGACGCGGATATCGAGGCAGGCAGATGCAGGCACGCGCGATAACAACCTGACTTGCGGGATCGTTATCATTCGCCCCTGTCTGCCCTTAGTCCTGCCTTCCGTGGAAATAGTCTTAAATGACCGCGACCGGATAAGAACCGAGCACCTTCACATAGCCGGCAATCTTGCGCAATTCGGCCAGCGCCTCGGCAACGTTGGCATCATCCTGATGGCCATCAATATCGACGAAAAACAGGTACTCCCAAACCGCCACTTTCGACGGCCGCGACTCGAACCGGCTCATCGATACGCCGCGCTGTGCAAACGGCGTCAGCATTTCGTACACCGCACCGGCACGGTTGGCGGCCGACAGCACCAGCGAAGTCTTGTCCCTGCCGGTGGGACCGGGCTCATAGTTGCCCAGGATCAGAAAGCGCGTCGTGTTGTTGGGTTCGTCCTCGATATTGGAAGCGAGCAACGTGAGTTTGTAATGCTCGGCCGCCATTTCGCCCGCGACCGCGGCCGAGAACGGTTCCAGCGATGCGCGCCGTGCTGCTTCCGCATTGGAGGCGACGGCGACGCGTTCGGCATGCGGCAGGTTGGCGTTCAGCCATTCGTGGCACTGCGCCAGCGACTGGCCGTGCGAAAACAGGCGCTGGATTGCCGAGAACTGCGCAATATCCGAGGCCATCAAGTGATGATGAATGCGGATCAGCACTTCGCCACAAACTTTCAGCGGCGTCTGTGGCATGAGATCCAGTGATCGGCCCACCGCACCTTCGGTCGAATTTTCCACCGGCACGACACCAAAATCCGCCGCCGCTGATTCGACGCTGCGATAGACGTCGTCGATGCTTGCGCAGGGTACGGTGACGCCACCTTCGCCAAAATGCTTGATGGCGGCGCGCTCGCTGAAGGTGCCCTGCGGCCCCAGGTAGGCGACAGTGACCGGCCGCTCAAGCGCCAGGCACGCCGACATGATTTCGCGAAACAGGCGCGCCACCACTTCATCCGGCAGCGGGCCCTTGTTGAGTTGCTGGATGCGCCGCAGGACGGCGGCCTCGCGCTCGGGGCGATAGGCCTGCCCGACCTTGAGCGACCCCACCTGCCGGGCCAATGCGGCGCGCGCATTCAGGCTGCCAAGGATTTCCTCGTCGAGGGCATCGATTTCGGCGCGTAATTTTGAGAGATCGTCGGACATCGGAAATATCGGGTCGGCCCGGTGAAACCAGAGAGAAGAAAAGCTTCTTGCGTTATCGGTAATTTAACTGAAATCGGCGCAGTCGCCGCGTTGCCCGCGCGAATCATGCGGGGGCCTGTGCCGCGCCCGCTGAATTTCCGCCGAATCAGCCATGGCGCGACGCGAAATCCCGCATGAACCCGACCAGCGCGACAACGCCCTCGATCGGCATGGCGTTATACAACGAAGCGCGCATGCCACCGACAATCTTGTGTCCCTTCAAGGCGGCAAGGCCGGCCTTGGCGGATTCGTCCAGAAAGGTGGCATTCAATGATTCGTTCTTCAGAAAGAACGGCACATTCATGCGTGAGCGATCCTCGACCGCAACCTCGTTGCGATAGAAGCCGCCGGACTGGTCAATGCAGTCGTAGAGAAGCGCGGCCTTGGCGATATTCTGCTTTTCAATGCCGGCGAGACCGCCCTGCTGTTTCAACCACTTGAAGGTGAGGCCCGCGAGATAGACCGCAAAGGTGGGCGGCGTATTCAGCATCCAGTCGTTGGCAACTTGCTGCGTGTAGTCGAAAACCGACGGTGTCATCGGGTGGGCGCCGCCCAGCAAGTCTTCGCGGACGATGACAAACGTGAGTCCGGAAGGCCCGATATTTTTCTGCGCCCCGCCGTACAGGCAGCCGTACTTTGAAACATCCATCGGCCGCGACAGGATGTGCGAAGAAGTGTCGGCCACGAGAGGCACATCGTCGTCGGCTTGCGGTGTCCAGAAGTACTCCACGCCGTGAATGGTCTCGTTGGTGCAGATATGCCGGTACGCCGCGTCACGATTGACTTGCCAGACCGACTGTTTGGGCACGTAAGTAAAATTCCGGTCCTGCGAAGACGCGATAACCGCTACATCGCAATATTTCGTCGCTTCCTTGATGGCGCCGGCGGACCAGTGTCCGGTGTTGACGTAGTCGGCCTTGTGCTTTCCGCGCAGCAGGTTCATCGGCACCAGCGAGAATTCGCCCTTGCCGCCGCCCTGCAGAAACAGGATCTTGTAGTTCGCCGGAATTGCCAGCAAGTCACGGAAATCGCCTTCGACTTCCGCAGCGACATCCATAAAAACCTTGCCTCGATGGCTCATTTCCATCACCGACATCCCGGTGCCGCGAAAATCCAGCAATTCCGCCTGCGCCTGCTGCAACACCACGTCGGGAATTGCCGCGGGACCTGCCGAAAAATTGAAGACGCGCGACATTACCTGCCCGTCATTTCCACCGGGCTTGCAATGCCACGCGCGGAATTCATCGCCGCAAGCGAACCGCCCGGCAACCTCATGCCTCGTCTTCCTCGTCGGATTCGACAACCTTCTGCAGACCCGAAAGTTTCTGGCCGTCGTCGAGGTTAATGAGCGTCACGCCCTGGGTGGAACGGCCCATTTCGCGGATCTGCTTTACCTTGGTGCGGATCAGGACCCCGCCGGTGGTGATCATCATGATTTCGTCTTCCGGTCGCACCAGCACCGCGGCCACCACCTTGCCGTTGCGCGCCGAAGTCTGGATGGCGATCATGCCTTGCGTGCCACGGCCATGGCGGGTGTATTCGGATATCGCGGTGCGCTTGCCGTAGCCGCGCTCGGTCGCGGTCAGGACCGAATCCTCTTCATTTTCGGCCACCAGCATCGAGATGACTTTGCCACCCTTTGACAAGTTCATGCCGCGCACGCCGCGCGTGTCGCGCCCCATCGAACGCACGTCGCTCTCTTCGAAGCGCACTGCCTTGCCTTCGTCTGAAAACAGCATGACATCGTACTTGCCATCGGTCAGCGCCACGCCGATCAGGTTGTCGCCGTTGTCGAGCGCGATGGCGATGATGCCGGCCTTGCGCGGATTGCCAAAGTCGGACAGCGCGGTCTTCTTGACGACACCTTCGCTGGTGGCAAAGAACACGAACTTGTCCTCGACAAACTCCTGCACCGGCAGCACCGCGCTGATTTTTTCATCCGGCAACATCTGCAGCAGATTGACGATCGGCTTGCCGCGCGACGCGCGCGAACCCTGCGGTATCTCGTAAACTTTTACCCAGTAGACGCGTCCCTTGTTGGAGAAGCACAACACGTAATCGTGCGTCTTGGCGATAAACAGGGTATCGATGAAGTCGTCGTCTTTCATCGCCGTCGCCTGCTTGCCGCGGCCGCCGCGCTTCTGCGCGCGGTAGTCCGCCACCGGCTGATATTTGATGTAGCCGGCGTGCGACATGGTGACGACCACCTCCTCGTTGACGATCAGGTCCTCAATCGACATCTCCTGGCCGTTGGTGACGATTTCAGAACGCCGCTTGTCGCCGAACTGCTCCTTGATGATACGGAGTTCCTCGGAAATCATTCCCGTCACCCGCTCAGCCTTGGAGAGGATATCCAGGAGGTCGGTGATCTTGTCCATCACCTCCTTGTATTCCGACACGATCTTGTCCTGCTCGAGACCGGTCAGGCGCTGCAGTCGAAGCTCAAGGATCGCCTGCGCCTGCGCGTCCGACATGCGGTAACCGTTTTGTTGCAGTCCGAAATCCTTGTGCAATCCCTCGGGACGATACAGATCCGCCATCGCGCGCACCAGCATCTCCTCAACGAGTTTGGATCGCCAGACCGTGTTCATCAGGCCTTCCTTGGCGATGGCCGGCGTTTCCGAACGCTTGATCAGCGCGATGATCTCATCGACATTGGACAGCGCGACCGCGAGGCCCTCCAGCACATGCCCGCGTTCGCGCGCCTTGCGCAATTCGAATGCGGTGCGGCGGGTGATGACTTCGCGGCGATGCCGCAGGAACACTTCGATGAACTGTTTCAGATTGAGCAAGCGCGGCTGGTTCGCGACCAGCGCGACCATGTTCATGCCGAACGACTCCTGCATCTGCGTCATCTTGTAGAGATTGTTGAGCACAATCTCCGGAACTTCGCCGCGCTTCAGCTCGATCACCGCCCGCATGCCGGATTTATCCGATTCGTCGCGCAGGTCCGATACGCCTTCGAGCTTCTTGTCGCGCACCAGCTCTCCGATGCGCACCAGCAAGTTCGCCTTGTTTACCTGATACGGCAGTTCGTCGATGATGATGGCCTGGCGACCGCCTTTTTCGAGATCCTCGAAATGACAGCGGGCGCGCATGATGCAACGTCCACGTCCGGTGCGATAGCCATCGCGCACGCCGTCGAGCCCGTAGATGATTCCCGCCGTCGGAAAGTCCGGCGCTTTCACGATCAGAATCAG
>JANNGY010000573.1:0-3219 GCA_031404095.1 Betaproteobacteria bacterium
GATGGACATGAATTGCAGGGTCGATTGCGGAAGCGCGAATTATACGCGGCAGCATTGTCGCTATCTTGTCGTCCCCGCGCAGGCGGGGATGCAGCGACTTTACTTCGTACGCCACTGGGTCCCCGCCTGCGCGGGGACGACGGCATTAACAAATTTAATCGCCGGATCATTAGGGCGGGATGCGTAGGTCTTGCAACAAACCTCACCTTGTTACCTCAGGGTGCCGAGCATTCCGGACGGAGTTCATCAAATACTTGCCGCTCGATTGTCTTGGTCACAGGCTGGCCGTTCACATCGTAGGTCAATTTCGCCGAATTCCCGTCGATAAATTCGACGCGCATGTTGCCGACGCGGGTCGTGTTGGCAGCCGCATTGATGGGGATGAATGGATTGGCATTGAAAGCCGATCCCGTCACCCGCAACAGGTCTCCCTGAAACACTTCTGCACCACCGGATTTCGACATGGTCGCCGTCAGCCACAGGCCCTTGTTGGCCGTCCCGGCGCCTGCCTCGTAGGTGAACAGGGTCGCGAAGATGGTATCGCTCTGGTGCGTGAAGTTGATCCCCCATCCCGATTCAGCAGGGTTCCACCAGAGGTCCTGATAATTGAATGCAAAGCTGCGATCGCTGCCGGAAAATTCGCACACCGGCAGCGTTGCAAACGCCTGCCGCGTAATGCTCTTGGTCACGGTCGCACCGGTCCCGCCGGTTCCGTCGCCGGTCACGTCGTAGGTCAAGGTGGCGGTATTGGCGCCCGTGAAGTCGAAACGCATGTTGCCCACCCGCGTGCTACTGGATGCCGTAATCGGCGTAAAGGGCGACGCGTTGAATGCCGGCCCCTTTACCCGCAACAGGTCGCCGGAAAAGGAGCTGGACGTGCCGATCCGGGCCCCGGTGGAGGCCAGCCACATGCCGGGATTCTGCGTGCCCAGCCCGGCCGCCTCGAAATTGAACATGGTGGCGAAAATCTTGTTGCCCTGATGATTCACGTTGACCCCCCAGCCACTTTGCGATTCACCGCCCCACCAGAGCGAGGTGAAGTTGGTGGTGGCGATCGTAAAGGTGGTCGACACCTGATAGCCGGTCGTGGTAACCACCGAAGGGTCCCAGGCGGCAACGGCAAGGTAGTAAGTGCCGGGGCTCACCCGCCAGGAAATGCCGAATTCATTGTTGCCGTTGAAATTGTCATCGTTTGTCAAAAGGGTATTGCCGCTGGCATCCATCAGGTTGCCGATCAGGTCATAGCCGCCCGAGGACTTCACGAACAGGGTGCCGGCCTGCGTCACCGGGATGCGAAAGACGTCGATATCACCGACATAACTCAGGGTCCCGCTGACCGTCGTTCCCGGAATCGTGGCGGGACCGGTGAGCGTTGGCTGATTCGGATAATCGTCCGCGGGGTAAGCCAAGCCGTTCAACAGCGGCGCAATCTGCGGATAGAAGTAGTCGAATCGCCCGTAGTTGGCGTTCTCGTTCGGGTTGCTGCAAGTCAACCCCTCGGCGTCGCTGCGCGTGGTGGAACTCGACAACACGCCGCGTAATTGCGCGCTGCCATTGCCGAAACTGAACAGCCCCGAGCCCGACGAGCCTCCCTCGATGACGCCGCGGCTGAACAGGACCGCGTACAACTCCTGCTCATTTCCGGCGACGCGGATCAGGCCATCGTTGCGGTTCTGTAAAGATGACAGCGTGCCGGTGGCGAATTTCATGTAATCGCCCGATGGATGGCTGATCGATAACACGGAACTGTTCGCCGCCAGTGGCGCCGCATTCCACGCTGAATACACCGCGCCCGTCGGCGGCGGGGAATTCAGCCTGAGCAAAGTCGAATCGACAAACTGGTTGGTAAACAACAACTCTGCACCACCGGCCACTCGCAATTGCTGGCCACTGCTGCTGACCACACCGCACACCGAGGCCTGGTAGAACCAGGTGGTCGCCAGGCTGGCGGCTTCCGCGACAGTGGCAATGCAATGGTTGGCGGTGATGAAGAATTCCTGCCGGCTCGGTGAATTGATCAGCGTGCCGGTGCAGACAAACAGGCTGCCGTTGCTGGCGAAATTCATCAATGCCACCGACTTGCGGCCCTCTTCCAGCGCCGCATCGATGACCGCATTGTTCGCCGTGCAAACGACATCCGGGCTGCATTTGCCAGCCGTTCCCGGCCCGGTCGCCGTCAACACGGAAGGTTCACCGGATCCGAATTGTGAAAGCGCCAGCTCAAAATGTCCGATATCCACCACTTCGATCCGGCTACCCGCGACATTCTCGCGTGACTGGATTTCAACGATCTGCGTTTCGCCCTCGGTGTAAGGCGTCCAGATTTCGCCCTGCCGGGAAACAGGCAGCGGCAACACGGCGGCAGCGTCGCCATATCGTGCCACCACGCGCATTTCGCCAGCTGTCATGCCGGCAGGCAAACGGAGCCTGGCGCGAATCCCCTGCGCGCCCACCGAGGTGATGCGAATGTGTGAAACATGGGACCCGTCAGGCTGGCTTTCCCACCGCGGCACGAGCGCCTCAATTGCCGACGGCAATACCGCCCCCACGCGAAGTGGCAGTGACGGCGTACGCGGCGCAAGGATGCCCAGTGACTTTGCCGGTGGCGGCACCGTCCCTTCTGAAAATGCGGCACTTTGCGCCGCTTCGAGCAGTTGCCTGCTGCCAGGTGCAATTCTCACGTCCAGCAGCGGCGCGCTGGCGGAACGCAGCGTCACCTTGACCGGCGCCGATGCGTGATTGATGCGGCTGGGCATCTCCTGGGCAAGCAGTGGCTGAATCGCCACCGCCGCCAGGAACGCAGCGAGGCGCGACACCAGCCTGCCATGCTTGCGCGGGCAATTCCTCAATGGCCACCTGCCATGTAGTTCCCGAGCCGCTTGAACCCCAGCCACTGCTGCGCCCAAAAACCGCGCCCGTAATCGGCGCCCGACAACTGATCGCGAACGCCAGTTTGCGGATACTGGTTTTCAAAGTTCGCCGTGCGGAAAAACACATCCCATACCGGGAACAGGACGGCGAAGTTGCAGCCTTTCGCCGGACCCTCGTGGCCGATGCCGATGGCGTGGTGTACCAGATGAAACATCGGGCTGACGAGCAGGGTATTGCCAACCCGTCCAAAGCTCAGGCGCAGATTTGCATGCGAGAGGCTTTCGACGACACGGGAGGCGACGACGATCGTGATGAAGGCGGCCGGCGGCACGCCGATCAGCAAGGCCA
>JANNGY010000574.1:0-14271 GCA_031404095.1 Betaproteobacteria bacterium
GTTTCCAGTGTTTTTTGGCCTGAAAGCCGCACCAGTGCTAGAGCTCCACAGGTTCAATCGCTAACTTCTATGCCCATGTCGTTGAGCGTCTCAACGACAGTATCGACCATCTCAGCGTCAATCTTTATCGTCTTTGGATAAGAGAATCTCGGCGGCCGGGGTTGGGAAGACAAGTCTGCTTGTATACACTCGGCGACTTCAGCGCGAGTGAGGAATCCTCGCTCTTTGCCAAGCAGGATCAACCGCTTGAGGCGCTCTTTGCCTTGGAAATCATCCATGCCGAATGTCCCGCATTAGTCCTATGCGTTTGCCTTCTGGATGAATTCGATCTTGTATCCGTCCGGATCTTCTGCGAACGCAATCACGCTGCCGCCAAACTTCATCGGCCCGGGCTCGCGAGTCACCTTGCCACCCTTGGCCTTGATCGCATCGCAGGCTTTGTATACGTCTGGCAAGCCAATGGCGATGTGTCCGAACGCATTGCCCAGCTGGTAACTCTTCGTTTCCCAATTGTGCGTGAGTTCGATCACGGCACCTTGCGATTCGTCACCATAGCCAACAAACGCGAGCGTGAATTTCCCGTCGGGATAATCCTTGCGCCTCAGCAATTTCATGCCAAGGACATTGGTATAGAAATCGATGGATTTGTCGAGGTCGACAACGCGAATCATGGTGTGCAGTATTTGCATGGTGGCTCCTTTAGCCCGGATATTTCACCAAGACCGGCGTGTGGAACCGGTCATCATTTGAGAGAATTGCGCAAAACAGGCAGGCCAAGATGGATTCCGCCAAACGCCTATGCGGGTGCTGGCCGATTTGGGGCGGCGTCTGGCGCACGCTGCTTCGCGCCAATGGAACAACCATTGGCTTGCCGCATCGCGCACCATCTGCTCGCCCCAAATCACCCATCACTCCGCGTCCTTGACGAAATATCCAGACTAGAATGCCCGAAATTTGTGGTCGCTCGCGTCCAGTTCCGTCTTCAACTCGCGAAAATCCGGGCACATGCGCTCGACCTCCGCCCAGAATGCCGGCGAGTGATCCATGTGCCGCAAGTGCGCCAGCTCATGACAGACCACGTAGTCAATCAACGCGGGCCGCGCCTTGATGAGGCGCCATGAAAATCGCACCTCGCGCCGCGAATTGCAGCTTCCCCAGCGGCTGTTGGCGCTGGAAAGGAATACGCGAGGCGGGGTCAGTCCGTGGAGCCGGGAAAAAAGGAATGCGCGCTGGGCGAGATGCGGCAGGGCCTGGCGCTTGTACCAGGCCTGCGCAGCCTTTTCGATCGCCGACGGGTCTGCCTTCGCCAGCCTGATGAAGAGGTGCCCCATCGACTGCTCGACACTGACCCGTGTCGCGCCCTCATCGATCATCAGAGTCAGGGGCTCGCCCAGGAAATGCACATGCGCACCGGTTTCCCAGCGTTGCGGCTGAATCCTGCGGTGGGCCCATTCGTTGAGTTTCTTAAGCACCCAGTTCGAATTCCGGCCAATCATGTCCTCGATGCTGCCGATCGGCGTCGTCAGCGAGGCGGCGACCGTCATGCCGGTACCGTCGACCTTGAGGCCGACGCCACGCCGGCCACGCCGGCGCACCAACTTGTAATCCACCCGATGCCCCGCCAGGGCAATGGTGCGCTCGGATTCTTCAGGCGGCGCAACCGGCACCTTTTTTAATTTGAAAAACAAGCGCAAGAGGCGGCCCTCCCCGGTCAAGGCGCCGTCGCCGGCGGTAACTTGAGCATCTCCGCCTCGATCCAGTTTTCGACGTCCGCAATCACCTCGCCCGGTTCCCGCCCGGCTGTCTGTATCAACGGGCCGATACTCACGGTGACTTTACCCGGGTACTTCAGGAAGGCATACCGGCGCCAGCATTCGCCGGCATTGTGCGCGATCGGCAGGATCGGCGTGCCGGTTTTCGCGGCCAGCCAGGCGCCGCCAATGCCGTAGCGGCCGCGTTTGCCCGGCGCCACCCGCGTACCCTCCGGAAAAATGGAAATCCATAGACCCTGCGCCAGGCGGTCACGCCCCTGCTCTTCGATTTGTTCAACCGCACGCTTGCCGCTCTTGCGATCGATGGCGATGGATTTCAGTGCGAACAGCACCCAGCCGATGATCGGCAACCACTGCAGTTCCCGCTTGATGATCCAGACGGCCCGCGGGATCTTGCTGAGGATGAATACGGTCTCCCACGCCGACTGGTGCTTGGACATCGATATACATGCATAGGCGGGAATATTTCCGCTTCCCTTGACGGTGTAATCGATGCCGCACACCCGCCGAGCCAGCCACAAGGTGACGATGCCCCAGCCCTTTGCCGTGTCGTAGCCCCACTCATATCGAATGAAACACAATGGCAGCACGAATAGTCCGAAGAATACGGTATTGACGATCGCCAGCAGGAAAAACAACGACGAGCGGATGTAAATCATGTCTGGATATTTGCCCGCGCGTGAAGATCAGGCCGGGAGGCGAAATGAATCCGCAACCAGCGCATTGGTGGCGGCGGCAAGATCGGCAAACACCCGCGTTCCGGCAGGCAATTCGCCCTTGTCGCGGGTCTTCTTGCCCTTGCCGGTGAGTACCAGTATCGGCAGGCAACCCGCTTTCGCGCCGGCCTCGAGATCACGTTGCGAATCGCCTATGCTTGGCACGCCGCTCAAACCAATTTGATAGCGCGCGGCAATGTCCTCGAACATGCCGGTATCCGGCTTGCGGCAATGGCAGTGCTGTTCCGCCGTGCAGGGACAGAAAAAAATCGCGTCGATCCGGCCGCCGGCGCGAAACACTTTTTCCATCATCTTGTCGTTGATCGCATTGAGCGTCGCCATGTCAAACAGGCCGCGCCCGATGCCGGACTGGTTGGTAGCAACCACCACACGAAAACCGTTCTGGTTAAGGCGTGCGATGGCCTCGATGGACCCGGCAATCGGTTTCCATTCGGCGGGAGACTTGATGAAGTGGTCGCTGTCGACGTTGATGACGCCATCGCGATCCAGAATCACCAGCTTGACAGGCGAACTCATGAATTTATTCTACGTGAGGAAGTTCACGCGCGCAGCTTTCCGCTGTCGGTGCGGATCATGGCGAACAGAAAGGTGTCGCCCAGCTCGTTGTAGACGTTGCGGCGTGAGGAGCGCAACGTGGCCTCGTGGATAAACCCGAGACGCCGCGGAATGGCCGCACTGCGCAAATTCAGCGCGTCGCAACGTATCTCGACACGCTCGGCGCCCAGCAGGTCGAATGCGAATCGGGCAATCAGCTTCGCCGCTTCCGTTGCATATCCCGCCCCCTCGGCCTCTGGTCGCAGCCAGTAACCAATCTCCATTGCCGGGACAGTCCAGTCTATGCGGTGAAGGCCGGCTGCTCCCAGCAGCCGGGCATCGCTCTGGCGCCAGATACCCATCGGCAGATCTTCACGCAAAATCGACTTGGCGTGCATGCGCCGCACATATTCGCGAGAGTACTCCAGGCTGTTGTGATCATTCACCCACGGCATCCACGCTTTCAGGTGCGGGCGCGATGTATCCACCGCATTCCAGAGGGCGGGTGCGTCGGCATCGCGAAACGGACGCAGGACAATGCGCTCGCCGGCCAGTTCGGAAGGCAATTCCAGCAGGACCGGATTCGGCTTTTCAGTCATGTGGCGAGTTTGGACAGATCGGCGACTCTGTTCATCAGCCGGTGAAGATCATCAAGGATCTGAAGGCGGTTCATTCGCAGCTTTGCATCGTCCACATTCACCATCACCCCGTCGAAGAATGCGTCCACTGGCGTCTTCAAGGGGGCCAGCCGTTTCAATGCGCCAGCGTAATCCCCGCTCTCGAAGAATCGGTCAAATTCCGGCCGGGCTGCGATCATCGCCTCGTAAAGTCCCCGCTCCGCCGGCTCGGTGAATATGGCGGGATCGACCCGGCCGAATTGCATTTCGGCCTTTTTAAGGATATTGCCAATTCGCTTGTTCGCGGCGGCAAGGCTTTCAGCCTCGGGCAGCTTCAGAAATTCCCGCACTGCCTTGAGCAGGTCGGGCGCGAGAAAGATGGATGAAACGAGTCCGGGAAGCACCGCTTCAACCTCGTTCACGCCATATCCCTGCTCACGCAACAGTCCGCGCAAGCGGTCATGGAAGAAGGCGAGAAGGTCTGTGTGGGCAGCACCAAGCAGCCCCGCAGGAAAGGCAGCGAATGCCGCGTTGATCAATTGGTCCAGCGGCACATCAAGGCGCTTCTCGATCAACATGCGCAACACGCCGAGCGCGTGGCGCCGTAATGCAAACGGGTCCTTGTCTCCGGTTGGTTGCTGTCCGACGCCAAACAGTCCGACCAGCGTTTCGAGCTTGTCGGCGAGCGCAACCGATAGCGCCACCGTGGTGTGCGGCAAGGCATCACCCGCGAATCGCGGCTGGTAATGCTGCTGAATGGCATCGGCAACGACGGCTGACTCCCCATCGTGCAGCGCGTAGTAGCGGCCCATGACTCCCTGTAGTTCGGGAAATTCCCCGACCATGTCGGTCACAAGGTCGGCCTTGGCCAGCAGCGCGGCACGATTCGCCAGCTCAACATCGGCGCCGATGAGGCCGGCGATATCCGACGCGAGCTTCCTGACGCGTTCAATGCGCTCGCCTTGCGAGCCCAGTTTGTTGTGATAGACCACGTTTGCCAGTTTCGGCATGCGGGCCTCAAGTTTTGTTTTCTTGTCCGTTTCGAAAAAGAACCGCGCATCGGACAGGCGCGGCCGCACCACGCGCTGATTTCCCTCGATCACGTTCTGTGGATTGTCGAGCCGCATGTTGGAGACAATCAGGAAACGGCTGGACAGTCCGCCCTCATTGAGGAACAGCGGAAAGTACTTCTGATTAAGCTTCATGGTGAGGACCAGGCACTCGGCCGGCACCTCAAGAAACTCCCGATCGAATTCGCCCACGTAAACAGTCGGCATTTCCACCAGTGCCGTGACCTCGTCGAGCAGCGCTTGGTAGTCATCGTATTCGCCGAGCGTGGTGAGTTGCTGATCTGCGCGCTCGCGCAGCATGCGATGGATTTCATCGCGCCGCGCGTCGAAGGCGGCGATCACACCACCTTCCGACTCCAGGCGCGACTCGTATTCATCGGCGTGTTGGAGTTCGATATTGGCCGCACCTTGAAAGCGATGGCCGTGGATGGTACGGCCCGCTTCGAGTCCCAAAGCGATCACCGACACAATATCTGCACCATGAAGCGCAACAAGACCATGCGCTGGACGCACGAACTGCACCGTCGTCTCGCCGTCGGCAAGCTGGTAACTCATGACCTTCGGTACCGGTAATCCTCCGATCGATTCTTCCAGCGCGCCTTGCAGGCCAACCAACAACGACTGGCCTTTGACCATATCGTGCAACGTGAGTTGCTGCGCCTTGCCCTCGCCTTCGCGGGAAAGGGTGGCGATATCAATGTCTGCCCGGCCGAGCGCGGCAAGTTTCTTGATGAGCGCGGGCGTGGCTTTGCCATCGCTATCCAGACCAACCGAGGCCGGCATCAACTTCCTGACCAACGCCTCATCGGGTGCAAGGCTGCAAACTCCGGTGATTCGCGCGCCAAGCCGGCGCGGCGTCGCGAACACCGTCATCGTCGCATCGCCTTGCAGAAGTCCGCGTTTCTTTAGCCCGTCGTGGATGCCCGCGGCAAATGCGTCGCCGAGTTTTTTCAACGCCTTCGGCGGCAGTTCTTCAGTAAGCAATTCAACCAGCAGGGGTGCGGTACTCATGAGGCGCTCCGCTTCGACTGATGCAGCATCGGGAAGCCCAGCCGTTCACGCGATTCGTAATAACTCTGCGCCACGCTGCGCGCCAGATTGCGGATGCGGCCGATATACGCGGCACGCTCGGTCACCGAAATCGCGCCGGCCGCATCAAGCAGATTGAATGTGTGCGCGGCCTTCAGCACCTGTTCATATGCAGGCAGTGCCAGCTGTTTCTCCATCAGATTTTTCGCGTTGCCTTCGTAATCGCCGAAGTGGCGCAACAATGCCTCGACATTGGCATGTTCGAAGTTGTAAGTCGATTGCTCGACCTCGTTCTGGTGATAGACATCACCGTAGGTCAGTACCCGATCAACGCCATTTTCCTGCCAGGTGGTCCAGATCAGGTCATAGACGTTTTCCTTGTTCTGCAGGTACATGGCGAGGCGTTCCAGGCCATAGGTGATTTCGCCGGTAATCGGTTTACATTCAATGCCGCCGACCTGCTGGAAGTAGGTGAATTGCGTGACCTCCATACCGTTCAGCCACACTTCCCAGCCAAGGCCCCAGGCGCCCAGCGTCGGATTTTCCCAGTCGTCCTCGACAAAACGAACGTCGTTTGCCTTCAGATCCAATCCCAACGCCGACAAAGAACCGAGGTAGAGGTCAAGAATGTCCGGCGGCGACGGCTTGAGCACGACCTGGTACTGATAGTAGTGCTGCAACCGGTTCGGATTTTCGCCGTAGCGTCCGTCTTTCGGGCGTCGCGACGGCTGCACATAGGCCGCCCGCCACGGCTCGGGCCCGAGGGAGCGCAGGAAAGTCGCCGTGTGAGAGGTGCCGGCGCCGACTTCCATATCGTAGGGTTGCAGCAAGGCGCAGCCTTGCCTGTTCCAGTATTCCTGGAGTTTGAGGATGACTTCTTGAAAGGTAATCATGAAACTGGCCGGGAATGTTAAGCTAAACCGCAGATTTTACGTGGTTCGCCCCCCATTGACCTAGACCTAAAAGCGCTAAACACAGCCCAAATGTCCGCCAACCCCATTCACCCCACACCACCGATGCCGCCCGCGGCCAACGCTGCGGCAAGCCCTGTGGCTTCCCCAACCGATAGCCCGTTCGCCTGGCAAACCTGCCTGGACGTCAAGCATACGGATGGTCACATCTATCAGCATCATTTCAATCCGGCGTTGCTCGAGGTGCTCGCGCATCCGCCGCGCAAGTTACTGGATATCGGCTGTGCATCGGGGTTGCTGGGACAAGCGGTTAAGTCAAGGAATCCTTCCTGTCGAACGATCGGCATCGAACCCAACGAAGCGACCGCCAGGCTCGCCGCAAAAAATCTCGACCAGGTGTTGTGCGGCAAGTTTGAGGACTTCAATCTTGAAGCCGAGGGAATTGCGCCCGGAAGTGTCGACACGGTCGTGGCAGCCGATGTGCTCGAGCACATGTATGACCCGTGGCATGTTATGACCGGACTGAAGCCGTACCTGTCGAAGGATGCGCAGATCATCCTGAGCATCCCGAATACCCGCCATCTTGGGCTGATGAAAGCCATGCTCGATGACGGGCTGTGGACTTATACGGAAAAGGGCCTGCTGGATATCACGCACATCCGCTTTTTCACGCTGCGGGAGATTGGCACCTTCCTCGCACAAACCGGCTATCGCGTGGAGCACGTCAACTATTTCCTCGACCCGAGTTTCGAGCAGTTTTATGCGCAGAACCAGAATAAGCCGGAAATAAATGTACGCGTGGGCCGGTTATCGCTGGAACGCCTCACGCAAAAGGAACTGGCCGAACTATGTACCTGGCAATTCTTCATTCGCGCACGGCCGGTGTGATTTTTTGCCCGCCAGTCAAAGCCAGAATGAAACATGCGGCCAGTAACAACAGGATCGGCGTATCTCGCCATTTGCTGTATAGCGTTGCCCCCGACAGCGGTTGTGCCTCCAGTTCCAGCGCGCCGCGCGTGAATGGCGCAAGCGCCCGGACAATCTCTCCCTTTTCGTTGATTGCCGCGGTAGCACCGGTATTGGTTGCCCGTAGCATCCAGCGGGACGTCTCGAGCGCGCGCATTTGTGACATCTGGGCGTGCTGGTCAGCGGCTAACGAGGCGCCAAACCAGGCCATGTTGGAAATGTTCACCAGCAATTCCGCCTCGGGCAACTGGACGGCAATCTCACGTCCAAAAGTGTCCTCGTAACAGATGTTGATGGCCACCCGGTGGCCGGCAATCAGCATCGGCCGGGGATCCTCTGCCCGGGGGTTGAAATCGGACATCGGTATTTGCAGCCAGCGGTATACCCAGGCAAACAAGGGCGGGACAAATTCTCCAAAGGCGACCAGGTGCTGCTTGTCGTAGCGTTGCGAAGGTGACGCACCGATCGAGACCGCGCTATTGGTGAGGTGGAGTTGCGCTTTGTCCCGGCCGGTGCGCTCCCCGATCGGCGCGCCCATCAGAACATCCCCGCCGTTGCGCTGCGCGTGCCGGCGGATCGATTCAAGGTAATCAGGCGGAATACGATCCAGCAAATCGGGCAACGCTGTTTCCGGCAGCACGATCAGCCTTGCCTCGCTGCCGGTGACCAGTTGATGGTAGTTCGCCAGTGTGGGCGCGCGCTGATCATCCCGCCATTTCAGGTCTTGCCGGATATTGCCTTGCAACAGCGCCACTTTGAGGAGTTTGCCGGCCGGCTCGCTCCATGCAATCTGGCCCAGCATGAGGCCGGTAACGGCGATCAGCACCAGCAAACCGGCGCAAGCCTGGCGAGACGACCTCGACAGGGGTGCCGTCGGCGGACTGCGTGTGAGAATCAGTATCAGTGCTACCGAGACGGCCAACAGCCACGATATGCCATACACGCCGACGATCGCCGCATAGCCGGCCAACGGCGCGGCGATCACGCCGCCTGGCGTTTGCGAATACCCCATCGTGAGCCACGGGAAGCCGGATACCACCCAGCCGCGAAGATATTCGAATGCCACAAAACATGCCGGCATGAGCAGCAGCAATGCGACATGGGGGGAATTGTCGAGACGTGATGCCAGTGCGCGATAGACGGCACCGGCCAGCGCGGGATAAAGCGCGAGATAGCAACAAAAGAGCAGGGTGGCCAAACCTGCCAACATCGTCGGCATGCCGCCGTAGACATGAAGGCTGACATATATCCACGACGCACCGCCGGCAAACAAGCCGAGGCCCCAGGCGAATCCCAGCGCGAATGCGCGCCCTGCGGTCGCGCCCCGATGCCACAACGCGAACAGCAGCCACAAGGAGGCAAGCGCGACCGGCCAGAAATAGAACGGTGCAAATGCCAGCACGCCGGCCGCACCGCCCATCAGTGCCAACATGATCTGCGCCATCAAGCCGGACGGTAGCCGCACCGCCAGCTTGCCGCGAGCCGTCATGCGACTTGTTTGTCCGCGACGGATTCCTCTGCGTCGGGACCGGCGGCGACCACGCGCTCCACCAACAGGGAATGGACTTTGCGGCTATCCGCGCGCAACACGGCGAATTTGAACCCGTCGAATATGACCGTCTCGCCGCGTTTGGGAACCCGGCCGAATCGATTCACCACCAGGCCGCCAACCGTGTCGAAATCCTCGTCGGAAAATCGACTCGTAAATGCCTCGTTGAAATCGGCGATTTCCGTCACAGCCTTGACGCGAAAACGCCCCGACCGGTCGGGAAGAATATTGTCCTCGGTTTCGTCGAAATCAAACTCGTCCTCGATGTCACCGACGATTTGCTCGAGCACATCTTCGATCGTGACCAACCCGGCCACCCCGCCGTACTCATCGACGACGATGGCGATGTGATTGCGGTTGGACTTGAAATCGCGCAGCAGGATATTCAGGCGTTTCGACTCCGGCGCGAACACCGCCGGGCGCAGCATGTCGCGCACATCGAACTCATCGGCGTTGGCGTAGTACCGCAGCAAGTCCTTGGCCAGCAGGATGCCGATCACATTGTCCTTGCCGTTTTCGTAAACGGGAAAGCGCGAGTGCGCCGTCTCGATCACAAAGGGAATGAACGCGTCCGGACTCTCTTCCACGTCGATCATGTCCATCTGTGAACGGGGAATCATGACGTCGCGCGCGTGCATTTCAGACACCTGCATCACGCCTTCGATCATCGACAACGCGTCGGCGTCGAGCAAATTGTTTTCAAACGCACCATGCAGCAATTCGACCAGTTGGCCGCGATCCTCCGGCTCGCGCAGGAGCATGGAAGAGAGGCGCTCGAGCAGCGAGCGCTTGGGTGATTCGTCCATTTAGGGAGGAGGGTTGTTACAGGGATTTCAATGTATCACAACCGCGCGACGACCAGATGGCATCGGGGGTTCAGCGAACCTGATACGGGTCGTCGTAGCCCAGGGCATGCAGGATCGCGGTCTCACGCTTTTCCATCGCCTTGGCGTCACGTGCCTTTTCATGGGACATGCCCGCCAGGTGCAAGGCAGCGTGAATGGTCATGTGCGCGTAATGCGACTCGAGTGTCTTCCCCTGTTCGCGTGCTTCGCGAGCCACCACCGGCGCGCACAGCACAATGTCGCCCGACAGAATCAGGCTCTGGGGTTCGTGGTAAACAAAGGTCAGGACGTTGGTCGCGTAACGCCTGCCGCGAAACGTGGCATTCAGTTTTCGGCCCTCGGCAGCATTCACCACACGCAATGTCAGCGTTGCCGCCCCTGGCAGCGCGGCCCGTAGCCACTTGCAGAACTGCCGGTCATTAGGGATACCGGCAAGGCGGCTCGCGCGCTGGATGGCAATGCGCTTCACGCGCCTGACCTGGCGGCATGGTCGATGCCGCGCGCACCTTCCAGCAATCTGCGATAAGCATCCGCAACCATATTCACATCCTGAGTCATCAGGTTCTCGCCAACGGAAATCTCGAAGGCACACCAGCCAGGCACGCCGGATGCACCACGCGGCGCCCCGAGCCAGAGTTTTTCAACCTCGGCAATTTCATCGCGCGCCGCCTCGATCGCTTCGACGCTCGCAGGAAAATGGAGATGCATCATGCTGGACTGCGGGCTTTTCGGATTCACCACCACGCCCTCAACGCTCGAAAGGGCCTTCGCCAGGCACTTTGCGCGCTCGAAGAACGCCGGCATCCGCGCAATCCGCTGATCAAATTTCATGGCGGCGCCCGCCACATACGCCTGCTGCTGGAACAGGTTCCCGCCATGACGGCGTTGCCAGACGCGCGCTTCGCCGATGAACGCCGCGTCGCCCAGCAACATGGCGCCAGCGGGCGCTCCGATGCCTTTGTAAAACGATACATAGACAGAATCGAATCCGGCGCAAATGTCGGCATAACTCCTCTCGTCATAAAAAGCCTTGGACTCCCACAAGCGTGCGCCGTCGAGACACAACCGGATGTCGCGCTCGCGGCAACATTTCTTGATCTCCGCAAGCTGATCCCATTCCGGCAGTTGCCCGCCGATTTCGCGCGCCGGCAACTCCACGATCAGACTGGCGGGCGACAAGGCCATGGATTTAATATCCTTGGCGAGGATCGGTCGTGTGGATTCGCCAACCAGGATCGGCTTCAGGTTGTGCAGGAACGCGTAGCCCTTCTGTTCGTGGTTTTCCACATGGCATGTCGGATGCATGCCGATGGTCGGATTGGCGCTGCGATCGCTCCAGATACGCGACGCAATCTGCTGCGCCATGGTGCCGCTGGGCATGAATACGGCGGAAGGCTTGCCCAGCAGAATTGCGACCCGGGACTCGAATTCGCCAATGAGCTTTCCCGCGCCATACAAATCAGCCTCGTAGCCTTGCGAATTGCACCATTCACCGATCTCGATCAGTTCCTGTCCTGGCAGCTGGCGCGGGTGCCCGCCCACAAAGACTGTACAGGCGCTGCGGAGCGCCTGTCGCTCGTCCACCAAAGTGGCGGCCATTTACCGCCTGTCCCGGGAGTGGGCTTCGTAGGCGGTGACAATGGACTGCACCAGCGGATGGCGCACCACGTCATTGGCCTGGAAAATCGTGAAGCCGATACCGCGAATGCCGTGCAGCACGTTGCGCGCATCGATCAAACCACTGGTGGTGCCGTGCTTCAGATCAACCTGCGTGACGTCGCCGGTTATGACCGCCTTGGTACCAAAGCCGATGCGCGTCAGGAACATCTTCATCTGCTCGGGTGTCGTGTTCTGCGCTTCGTCGAGAATGATGAATGAGTGGTTCAGGGTGCGGCCGCGCATGAACGCCAGGGGCGCGACTTCAATCTGCTGCCGCTCGAACATCCGATTGACTTTGTCGAAGCCGAGCAACTCGTAGAGCGCGTCATACAGCGGACGCAGATAGGGATCCACTTTCTGCGAAAGATCGCCGGGGAGGAAGCCCAGTTTTTCGCCCGCCTCCACAGCAGGTCGCGTCAGGACGATGCGCTTCACCAGATCGCGTTCAAAGGCATCGACCGCACAGGCCACCGCCAGGTAAGTTTTGCCGGTCCCGGCCGGACCGACGCCGAAGGAGATGTCGTGGGTTTGTATTTGCTTGATGTACTGTGCCTGGTGATCGGTTCGCGCCCGCAGGTCAGCGCGGCGCGTGTGCAGGGCGATTTCCTCATCAACCCGGACTGCCGTGTCCTTGGTCGACTTTCCCTCGCGGGCGTGGCTCATTTCGACGATGCCGAGCTGAATTTCCTCGACCGACAAATCATTGTGCGCCTTGGCGTAGAAACGATTGAGTACCTTGGCCGCAAGGTCGATTTTCGTCCGCTCACCCGTCAGTGCAAATTTCGCGCCACGTCGCGCGATGGTCACATCCAGCGCCGCCTCGATCTGGCGGATGTTCGCGTCCATGGAGCCGCACAACGAGGCCAGGCGCGGGTTGTCGACCGGGGAGAATGAAAACTCCAGTGAGGGCGCCTTCTTCATGGCATTACGCGGCGATCGACTCGGTGGTGACGATTTCACCACGCAACGTGTAATGGCTGGTGCCGGTAATACTCACTTCGACGAACCGACCGACCAGCCGATGCGCGGTCGCGCCATTCGCCGGAAAATTCACCACCCGGTTGTTGTCAGTTCGTCCCATCAATTCAGCCGCATCCTTGCGCGAGACGCCCTCGACCAGCACCCGCTGGGTCGAGCCGATCATGGCATTCGAAATCGCGTGCAGTTGACTGTCCAGCAATTTCTGCAGCCGCTGCAGGCGTGCCAGCTTGACCGCATGAGGAGTTTCGTCGTGCAGGCTGGCGGCAGGTGTTCCCGGACGCCGCGAATAAATGAACGAGAAACTGCCGTCGAATTGCAGATCATCAATCAGTTTGAGGGTGCGCTCAAAATCTTCTTCGGTTTCACCCGGAAATCCGACAATGAAGTCGCTGGTGATGGAAATATCCGGCCGCACTGCCCGCAGGCGCCGGATGATGGATTTGTATTCCATGACGGTGTAGTTACGTTTCATCGCGGCCAGCACCCGGTCCGAGCCCGACTGGACCGGCAGGTGCAGCTGGGAAACCAGCTTGGGAAGCTTGCCGTAGGCGTCGATCAGGCGCTGGGTGAATTCCAGCGGATGCGACGTCGTGTAGCGGATCCGCTCGACTTCCGGAATCGCGTGGACCGCAGCGAGCAGCAGCGCAAAATCGGCCTCGATCCGTCCGCCCTCGCCGTCCGCCCCATCCGCCATTTCTCCGATGTAGGCATTGACGTTCTGCCCCAGCAGCGTTACTTCCTTGATGCCCTTGCCGGCGAGGTCACGGATTTCCGCCATGACGCTGTCGAAAGAACGCGAGATCTCCTCGCCCCGTGTATAGGGAACGACACAAAAGCTGCAGTACTTGGAGCAGCCTTCCATGATCGATACAAAGGCCGTGACGCCCTCCACCCGGGCGGGCGGCATGTGATCGAATTTCTCGACCTCGGGAAACGAAATATCGACCTGTGAAAGTCCGCTTCGCCGCTTGGCCTGAATCATGGCGGGCAAGCGGTGCAGGGTTTGCGGGCCAAACACCAGATCGACATAGGGTGCCCGCCTGACGATAGCGTCACCTTCCTGCGACGCCACGCAGCCGCCGACGCCGATGAGCAAATCCGGATTGGCGTCTTTCAGTTCGCGAATGCGTCCGAGATCGCTGAACAGTTTTTCGGACGCCTTCTCGCGCACCGAGCACGAGTTGTAGAGAATCACGTCCGCGCCCTCCGGCGTCGGGGTCTTTTCATACCCCTCGAACGCGTTGAGGACATCGGCCATCTTGTCCGAGTCATACTCGTTCATCTGGCAACCGAAGGTCTTGATGAAAACCTTCTTGGGAATATTCGGTACGGACATCTTTATCTCCTGGTGACGGGGAGTAACCCGGGCAGGTTTAACTTCAACGGAAGCCATCAGAAACAGAGCGAGAAGCCCCAAGTTGGCGATGAGCAGCAGAATCGTACTCTTGTACGATGAGCAGCGGAGTCGCCAAATTGGGGCCTCGCAGCCCGTTTATGGTGGCTTAACGAGAAAGGGCCAGCAACGCTGGCCCTTTCGAGTCCTCGCCTCGGTGGAGAACATCGGCATGCGGGTGCCGGCGGAAATCGGTGACTACTCCGAC
>JANNGY010000575.1:0-1907 GCA_031404095.1 Betaproteobacteria bacterium
TCCTGTACGGGGGCAGCGTCAAGGCGGCCAACGCGAAGGAATTGTTTGCGATGTCCGATATCGACGGCGGCCTCATCGGCGGTGCAGCGCTGGATGCGGAGGAGTTCATTGCGATTTGCGCCGCGGCGGGCGATGCATAAGCAAGCGGTGCGGGGCGCGCTCCGGCGGTGCGGCGCGTCATGGGTAGTTCAGTGTTTTTGCCATCTGCCCTGCGGCAGATAGGCCATAGCGTGTGAAAAATGGATATCTGGTTGACATTGATTTTGACCGTGCATGTGCTGGTGGCGCTGGCAATCATTTTCCTGGTGCTGCTTCAGCACGGCAAAGGCGCGGACATGGGGGCTGCCTTCGGCGGCGGCTCTTCTGGCAGCCTGTTCGGCGCCACCGGGTCTGCCAACTTTCTTTCACGCACAACGGCCGCGCTGGCGGTGGTGTTTTTTCTCACCAGCCTGGGACTGGCCTACGTGGCGACGCACAAGCCCAAGACGGGGGGCAGCGTGATGGAGAGCGTGAGTCCGGCGCCTGCGGCGGCGGTGCCGCCCGCGAGCGACGTGCCCAAGCCTGCCGATGCGCCGGCCGGGCCGAAAGCGAACGACATTCCGAAATAGAAACTAGTGTCTAGAGAGTGGAAACTGGATGGCCCTGCGGCGGTTCTTTTAGTCCCTAGTTCCTAGTCTCTAGACCGCCGACGTGGTGAAATTGGTAGACACGCTATCTTGAGGGGGTAGTGGCGAAAGCTGTGCGAGTTCGAGTCTCGCCGTCGGCACCAGTTTAGGATCGATGAGTTACGGGCAGCGCCTTTTGGAAATCGCAGATTTGCTGTTTTGTTCGTGTTGATGTTGAAACAAGGGTAAACAAGAAGAAAGCGTTTGATCTAGGTCAACCCGGCAAACCACTCAAAAGCGGACCATGTGGCCTGCCTGTATGATGGCTGGATTCGAAGTTTTCGCCGACTTCTCAATCGTGGATTCTGGATTCTGACAATCCGTGCTTGAAAACTACTTTCCCGTTCTGATGTTCATCTTCGTCGGCATCGCCGTCGGCGTCGGGCCGATCGTCACCGGCGCGATTCTCGGGCCGCACCGCCCCGACAGCGAGAAGCTTTCCCCCTACGAATGCGGCTTCGAAGCCTTCGAGGACGCGCGCATGAAGTTCGACGTGCGCTATTACCTCGTGGCGATCCTGTTCATCCTGTTCGACCTGGAAATCGCGTTCCTGTTTCCCTGGGCCATCGTCCTAAATGAAATCGGACTGTTCGGTTTCCTGTCCATGATGATTTTCCTGGCCATTCTGGTGGTTGGTTTCGTCTACGAATGGAAGAAAGGGGCGCTGGAATGGGAATAGAAGGCATCCTGCAGGAAGGTTTTGTCACCACCACGGCCGACAAGCTGATCAATTGGACCCGCACCGGATCGATGTGGCCGATGACCTTTGGCCTTGCCTGTTGCGCGATCGAAATGATGCATTCGGGCGCCGCGCGCTACGACCTCGACCGTTTCGGCATCGTGTTTCGCCCCAGCCCGCGCCAGTCCGACGTGATGATCGTCGCCGGCACGCTGTGCAACAAGATGGCGCCGGCGCTGCGCAAGGTGTACGACCAGATGGCCGAACCGCGCTGGGTGATCTCCATGGGTTCGTGCGCGAACGGCGGCGGCTACTATCATTATTCCTACTCGGTGGTGCGCGGCTGCGACCGCATCGTGCCGGTGGACATCTACGTGCCGGGCTGTCCGCCCACGGCAGAGGCTTTGCTCTACGGCATCATCCAGCTGCAGAATAAGATCAAACGCACCAATACAATCGCTCGCTAACGCTCGCTCGGACGATCGCCCGCTAAATGGCCGGTAAGCTGGAACAACTCAAGAACAATGTGGAAGCCGCTCTCGGCAGCCGGATTGTCAGCCTGA
>JANNGY010000576.1:0-3822 GCA_031404095.1 Betaproteobacteria bacterium
TTGGCGATAATTGACTTTGAATCGCTATGCCAGACCATCGGACGCCCCATGGCACCATTGAGCATTCGATCGGTCACGCGCCGCGCGGTGGCGCCATTGCCGACTTCGGCCACCATCAGCTCAATGCCGGTTTCGCGTATCAACGTGAACGCGATTCGCTTCGCGTCCGGAGACCAGATTGCGTCGCCGATGCGCGCGCCGGCCGGCAAGCCGCCGACTGTCTTTTCGCTACGGTCCGAAATCTTGACCAGCCGGATCGCGGTGATTTGTACCGTTCGGCTCTGATCGTTGGTACGCGGATTGATGCGCAGGCCGGCGAGTCGGATTTCAGGCTGCGCAAGGTCCGCCACCGACGGCAATGCCGGGCGATCAAGCAGCATCAGCCATTCCCGATTGGGCGCAAGCAGCGTCTGTGGCACCTGTGGTGCATCGACCATGTCAATTACCGATTGGGGCGGCGACTGGTATCGCGCCGACTCCAGCGCAATGACGGTTTTCGCCGGCAAAACGCATCCAGCCAGCGCGACAGCCAGGCCGATCAATCGGGACAAAGCATTGGGATTCATATCGGGAATGCAAACGAGGAACAACCTGGAATGATACGCTTCAGCCGCATTTTCATCCTGCAATCCCCGGCGCGGATGTTTTTCCCGCGCTGCCGGAAGACATGTCCCCCGCTTCGACGAAGTTTCGCGGAGTCGACGTGACATAGGGCGTGACATTCATAAGGCACGACGTTGACGCAACAGGAGACGATGCGGACAATGGCGCATGCTTTTCAACAGCTACGGATATTTGTTTGCATTCTTGCCCATTGCGCTCGCGGGCTATTTCGCGCTGAACAGATCATCAACGATCGCACTTGCATGGCTGGTCGCCGCGTCGCTGTTTTTTTACGCCTGGTGGAATCCGCTGCACTTGCCCGTCGTGCTCGGCAGCATTGCATTCAATTACTGGGTCGGTCGCCGGATCATGGGGTCGGCTGGGCGCCGGCGCCACTGGCTTTGGCTGGGAATTGCCGGCAATCTGTTGCTGCTCGGCGTTTTCAAATACACGCTTTTTGCGGCGGGTGTCGTTGCCGAATTGTCGGGCTGGCAATCGAGCGTTCCACATATCGCCTTGCCGCTGGGAATCAGCTTCTTTACCTTCACCCAGATTGCCTACTTGGTAGATACCGCCTGCGGAGAGGTGCAGGAAACCAATCCGCTTCATTACACGCTGTTTGTCACTTTCTTTCCGCACTTGCTCGCCGGCCCCATCCTTCATCACAAAGAGATGATGCCGCAGTTCGCCGACGTGAAGAATCGCGTATTCAATTCCGCCAATTTCGCGCGCGGACTGTTTCTGCTTGCCCTCGGCTTTGGCAAGAAAGTGCTCATCGCCGATCCGCTGGGAGCGACTGCCAATGCGGGCTACGCGAGTGTCGATACGATTGGTTTTTCCGACGCGTGGACAACAACACTTGCCTATACCTTTCAGATCTACTTCGATTTCTCGGGCTACACCGACATGGCCCTGGGAGCGGCGCTGATGTTCAACATCCGCCTGCCGGTGAATTTCAATTCACCTTACCTCGCCACGGATATCCAGGATTTCTGGCGCCGCTGGCACATCACCCTGTCACGATTCCTGCGTGACTATCTGTATGTGCCCCTGGGTGGCAATCGTGCCGCCGACATGCGCATCGCCGCGAACGTGATGGCAACATTCTTGTTGGGTGGCTTGTGGCACGGGGCTGGCTGGACATTCATCGTCTGGGGCGGCCTCCATGGCATTGCACTGGTGATATTCCGATGGTGGCAGCGCATTGGATTTCGACTGCACCGGGCGCTCGGCGTCCTGCTTACGTTTGCATTTGTACACCTCACGTGGATATTTTTCCGCGCGCCTTCGCTGGGTGACGCAGGACGCATGCTACGCGCACTGGTGCCGGACGCTGCAAGCCTGGCGACACTCCAGTTCAACCCGTTGCCCATCCTCGGCGCCATTGGCCTCCCCTACGCGGCGCCCTCGGCCGGCCTCGTGTTGTTGGCCGCAGCGATACTGTCTTTATTGCCGAGGAACAGCGATGAACTTGCGGGCCGCTTTGCGGCGAGGAAGCGGGACAGTGTCTGGGCTGCGGCGCTCTTGTGCCTGGGCACGCTGACGCTGGGTCAGGTCACACAGTTCCTCTATTTCAACTTCTAGCCGCCATGCGCGCTTTGCGTCGATACAACGTGTTTATCCTGGCCACGCTTGCGCTGACGGCACTGTCGCTGGCCGCGATCGCGTTGCTGAACTGGAAGATCGACCCTTTCCAGCAGTATCGCCTTTCAAACGGCGATCAGGCGCGTTATCCACGCGCGCTTCAGCGGTATATCAATCCCGGTCTTGCCAAGAACGCCGACTACGATTTCGTCATTACCGGCTCGTCACTCATGGAAAATTACGACCTGGCTGAGGTCAACCGCCTGTGCGGTGCGAAGTCGATCAACCTCGCCACATCCGCCATGGCTGGATACGAACAACGCAAGATTCTCGAGGTTGCAATTGGCCATCGGGCGCCTCGCCGGATTGTGATGACGCTTGATTTCAACTCTTTCGCACCGCCGGAGGATTCCAGCCTGCCCGAGATACCAGACCCACTGCCCCTCTATCTCTACGAGGATAATTTGCTGAATGATTTCCGCTACCTGATCAGCGGACCGGTCACGATGCGCACGATTTCCATCCTTCGCGGCGTGCGTATCGGCAACGACTCGACCGACTACAACCGTGCGTGGAGCTGGGACCATGAAGTCACGTTTGCGCGCGCTCGTGCGCTGAAAGACATTGATCCGGGCAACATCAACCGGCGCTTCAAGCAAGGCCCGCGAACCGGCGAACGCATGCGATCCAGCTTTGAAACCAACATCGTGGCACTCATCACCCAGCACCCCGGCACCGAGTTCAATCTCATTTTCCCCCCCTACTCGATTGTGGTCTGGGCCGACTTTGTCCAGCGCGCCCAACTGGACGTTTCACTGGAATTCAAGCGCCAGGTTTTTCAGCGAACTGAATCGCTGTCCAACGTGCGCATTTTCGATCTTCAATGGGATCGCGACATCATCCAGAATCTCGACCTGTACTCCGATATCTATCATTTCAACCCGGCAATCAACCGGCAGATGCTTGGTGCGGTGTGCGGCAATGACGCGCGATATCGCGTGACCGCGAGGAGTCTCGTTGATTTCGAGGCGGAATTGAGACGGCAGGTGTCGCAATTCGACCTCCCCATGCTCTTGCGGGGTGGGCAGTAGATGGTCAGTTCACGACCCAAACTTTTCTTTTAAATTATTTGTAAACAATTACTTAGCCGCTAATCTGGTCGCCACATTGCAGCGCAGCAAAAATAAGGTTATGCTTCGCGCCAGCAAATGCCGGTGGGTCTCAAGAGCCCGCCTAATAGACGCAATCCAGCCCTGTCTGCACCCTAGCGACCGAAGATAACTTCCCTGCCAACCGCGCGTTCCGCGCGAACCTTGCCACGCTGCGTCATGCGTGCATGCTCCGGCAATCTCCCCATGGACAATCCCAATAAGAAACTCGGTGCGCTGACCATTGGCGCCATCGGCGTCGTTTTTGGCGACATCGGCACCAGTCCGCTATACGCCCTCAAGGAATCGTTTCATCCCAGTCACGGCATTCCGCTCACGCAGGCGACGGTCTTCGGCATTCTGTCCGTGATGTTCTGGGCGATGATGGCGCTGGTGACGGTGAAATACCTGGCCTTCATGATGCGTGCCGACAACAAAGGCGAAGGCGGCATCCTTGCCCTCACCGCGTTGGCGCAGCGCTGCTTTC
>JANNGY010000577.1:0-2906 GCA_031404095.1 Betaproteobacteria bacterium
GTACCGCCGTTGACGTATTTGTCCAGCAACGCGAAGCGCAGCACGCTGTCGTTCTTATCGAATACGGGCCGAAAGTCCGCGACGATGCCAAACGGGAATGTCATGAACAACGGCTTGGTGTCGTTGGCGAGTGCAATCCACCAATCGAATACGCTGCGGCCGCTGTGCGGCGAGAAGATCGGTGTCAGTGCATCGGATTCGTCCGGCGGCGGTAATGGGTTTTCAGTTTCGGCCCAATCCTTCAGGTCTGCCGCAATCGGATCGCCCTTGAGTTCCGTCCAGTAGGCAAGATAGCGCTTGGCCAGCGGCGCATCATGTATGGCGTGGCCGACATTGAGCTGGCCATGCAACGCATTGCGGCTGATGTTGGTGGAGCCGGTCCATACAGAAACCGGTTTGCCGTTCTTGCTCAGCACGATGAACTTGTTGTGCATAAGCTTTGCATTTACGCGTGGAAGGCAGAGTTGCTTGATTTTGGCGGTGGCAATTTCTTTGTCGTTGGCCGTGCCGGTGTCGTCGGCTTTGCCGTGATAAATAATCTTCACGTCGGCACCGGCAGTCTTCGCGGCCTTGAATGCGGCCAGCACGGCCGGCCACTTCAGTTCGTAGATGGCGGCGTGCAGGCTCCAGGTGCTGTCCTTGGCCCGGGCAATGAAGCCCAGCAGGCCGGGTAGAAGGTCGCGCGCCAGCCATGCATAGGCGGGCGGGCCGGCTTCATCTAGCGTCATTCCCGGAAAGCGCTTGGCGAACGCCTGCGAGGCAATTGCGCCGCGATTGAAATGCACGTCGTGCTTGGCGCCGGTGAGCGGTTCAGTTTCGATGGTGACACTGGTGGCGGCCTTCTCGGTCAAAGCGCCGGGGCTGCCGTACATCGGTATCACGCGGTACTTGTATTTGTAGCCGGGCTTTGCCGAATAGTCCGCCCACTGGAATGCCTGGAACGGATGCTCATGGCTGCTCGCATCTTCAATGCCGGTAGATGCGCGGACGCTGGGAAAGGTCTTGTTGCCGCGCAGCCAAATGGTTTCGTCCTCGTTGAGGTCGGTGCGCTGGATGGCAAATCCCATCAGGCCTTTCGCGTCGGCTTCTTTCATGTCGAACGCAAGGAACACGACGTGCGTTCCGCTGATCGCGCGAACGGTGACGAACCCGGATATCTTTTTTCGCATGGGTGCGTTTCGCTACCGGGGGAGCGAGGGAAACGGGAGATGGCACGAACTTGCGCCGTGCAGCGTGAGCATTTCGCGCGCGATAGGCACCGCCGCGACAAGATACGTCCCGCGAACTGCAGTTCTGATGCTCATGCGTCCCTCCCCAACTGGATGCACCGCAACCTGCGAATTCATCGTGCGGACGCGGTGAAAGTTCTTCCCGCGCACGCTCTTCTTGTTCACTTTTCCGAAGGATTCATCGTCTTGCCGCGCGATCGTTTGAATGGAATCAAACTGGACCTTCGCGCTTGAATGCGCGTGGTGGACCTCCCCTGCGCGCCTTCTTGTTGTTAATTTAGATTAATTGCGTTTTTGTTAATTGTCAATGTATGAGTGAATGTTTGCGCAAAAGTCCTGCCTGCGGGGGGGGCCAAGTTGATTGCAAAATGGATCCCTGCGTTCGCGGGGATGACGAATTTTTGATGTTTCGAGTGGTTGCCGGGGCTGAAGGTCTAGCGCTGGCGCGGTGTTCGTGGCTTTTTGGCTTGGGGAGGCTCGCCGGTGCTGGGGTTTTGGCGTTGTGCACGGCTTTTCACGGCCTGGCGAGTTGTTATCTCCCGCGCGTGGGAATTTGTTCCTGCGGTCAACTTGGATCCCCGCCTGCGCGGGAACGACGGTCCCTTTGGGGAATCGAGAAGTTGCCTACTCCAGTGTAATGTCGCCTTCGAACTTGACGTTCAATTTCAGCCCTGCCACTTCCAGCGTGACAGTTGCCGGAAAGGATTCCGTGCCTTTGATGGTGCCGGCATCGAGTGCCTTCCTTACCGCTTGTTCGATTTCACGCTGCGAATTGACGCCGACGGTTTTGAGTAGTTTGCGGATGCTTAGGTTGAAGGATTCTTCGTTCATGTGGGGCTCCTCGTTTTGGGTGTGGGGGGATTGTGGCACTGCTGGGGTTTGGCGTGTTGTCGCCTCAGCTGATGATTTCTCGGTGCGCGGCAAGGTCAAATTGGGCCCCGGCCTTCGCCGGGGAGACAGTAGATTATTGAGTTTCGCGCAATTGGAAAATACTTGCAGAGGTGGCTCACCCTTCGCTAGTACAGAAGCGCCGTGCTCACGTCGCGGCCCGTCTGGTGGATCCGACTGGGTCCCAGCGTTCGCTGGGACGACGGGCTAATTTCCGCCCGCTAACACGCGGGCGCCGGTTTCGCCTGGACTATCGCGCCAGCGCCACCTTCATCTGCTCCAGCGCACTCGGGTCTTCGATCGTGGTGAGGTCCCCCGGATCGCGGCCCTCGCACAGCGCCTGGATCGCACGCCGCAGCAATTTCCCGGAACGTGTCTTCGGCAACACGTTGACAAAATGCACCCGCGATGGCCGCGCGATGGCGCCGAGTTCTCTGTCCACGGTGGCCATGATTTCTTTTTCGTGTGCGGCGGCAAGTTCCTTGCTCGCGACCTTGCTGGTGTCTTTCACCACTGCGAATGCGACCGGCACCTGGCCTTTGAGTGCATCGGCCACGCCCACCACCGCGACTTCGGCGATGTTCGGATGGTTCTGTACCGCGTCCTCGATCTCGCGCGTGCCGAGGCGGTGGCCGGCGACGTTGATCACGTCGTCGGTGCGGCCCATGATGAAGTAGTAGCCATCCTTGTCGCAGGTGGCCCAATCGAAGGTGGTGTAGACCTGCTCGTCCTTGAACGTCGTGAAATAGGTTTTGACGAAGCGCTCGTCGTCGCCCCAGATGGTGCTCA
>JANNGY010000578.1:0-9902 GCA_031404095.1 Betaproteobacteria bacterium
GTTTTCTTCGTCGTCGGTCTTGTATTCGCCGACGTACTTATCGCGCACCACCAGCCAGCGGCGGTAAAGGTCGGCGGGAACGATGTCTTTCAGCGTGGCGCCGCCGGGGTTCTTGCGGGCCTCCATCGCTGAGGGCAGCACCCCACAGCATGGTGAAGAAGCCGATTTGTTTGCTCGAGACGGATAGCGAAGGCTCGGCGAGAACTTCCTGCGCCTGCGCGACAATCGCATCCACGCCCTTTGCGCGCCACGTCATTTTTTTCGGCACGGGTGCCTGGGTGCCGACAATCCAGAGTACATGGTCGCCTTTCGAAACGCGCCACATGCCCGGGCCGGGCTGTTCGCCGCTGACAACCAGCGTTTCCATGAGAACCGGCGCCGATGGGGTGGCCGATGCGGTTGCTGTTGTCGCCCCCGCCGGCTGGGCCTGCGCGATGGCGGCGCTCATGATCAACACGCAAAGCGCGCAGGTCGTGACAATCGTCGGTACGGGCATCGAGTTTCCTGGAGAGAATTTTTTCAAGTGTAGTGACTTTTGTGGGCATACAAAGTTCATTGAGGGAGTGCAAAGTGACTAAGGAGTGCCACACTGAACGCTGCGCGGACACGAAGAAATAGCCTCCGTCCCTCATGGCACTTCGTTAAGCACGCGACACGCCTGAAGGCGGCCTGTCGGATGGGTAGCGCTGCGCGCAACCCATCCGACGCAACGCAGTGCGTAGCCCGATAAAATCGTTCGAGATCCAGAGGATTGTTGAAATTCTCGATGTTGATTTTCAGTGTGCCTGCAGTCGGGCACTTCCCCCTTTGAAAAGGGGGATTGAGGGGGATTTCAGGTCTGCCCAGCCGCTCAAATGTCGCAAATCCCTCTGAATCTCTCCTTCGACAAGCTCAGGACAGGTCTTTTTCAAAGGGAGAAGTGCATGAGGAGACACCCTGCAGAAAGCGGTCACCTCGACTATCCACAATCTCCTGGTATCTGTCCAATTCTTGCCGCAACAAAAATTGGTGGTCAATTGCGTGAAATAATTAATCATATCGGCTCGACGCCAGAAGAAATTTATCGGCAGCGACTTTCAACTCCATTGACAAAGACATGAAGCGAAGAACTTTTCTGTTGACGGCCGCCGGTGGCGTGGGCGCACTGATCGTCGGCTGGAGTGTGCTGGGGCCGGGGTCGCGGCGCGCACTTTTGTCGGGCGCGGACGCTGTTGCAGGCGCGGTCGTCGTAAACGGCTGGATTGAGTTCACGGCCGCCGGCGGGGCGCGGCTGGCAGTGCCGCGCTGCGAAATGGGGCAGGGCATCCATACCGCGCTGGCGATGCTCGCGGCGGATGAACTGGACCTGCCGCTGGCGCGTGTGACGATCATGGACGCCCCGCTGGGCCAGGTATTTAAAAACATCATGGTGGCGGAAGCCATGCTGCCGCAGATGTTCGATGACCAGCAATTGGTGGCGCGCGGCAAGCGCTGGCTGAAACAAATTAGCGGGCGGCAGACGCTTGGCGTGTCGACCACGACGGCAGGGTCCACTACGCTTCGCCAGTTGTGGCGGCCGGTGCGAATGGTCGGCGCGCAGGCGCGCGCTTCGCTGGTCAACGCCGCGGCCCGCCTGCACGCGGCTGATCCGCAACAGTGCCGCACGGAGGCAGGCCTGGTGATCCTGCCCAATGGCGTGCGGCTCGCTTATGCGGATTTGCTGAAGCAGGCTGGTTCGCTTGAGCCGGCTGAAGAATTCCAGATGAAATCGCCGGCGAAATTTACGCTCATCGGCCAGTCGCCTGCGCGCATCGATGCGCGCGCCAAGGGTGACGGCAGTGCCAGGTTCGCCGCTGATGTGCGGCTGCCGGGAATGGTCTATGCCGCACTGGCGATGCCGCCGTCGATAGGCGCACGGCTGGTGTCTTTTCGTGCGCCTGACGGCGTTCAGGTGGTGCGCGTGCCGGCAGGTTACGGCCAGGGCGAATCGCTGGCGGTGATTGCCCCCGGCTGGTGGGCCGCGCAACAGGCAATCGAGGCGTTGCCAATTACCTGGGATGAATCAGCGGGCGCGGGCATCGATACCGCGACGCTGGCAGCGAAACGCAAGCAGGCACTCGACAGCGAGCCCGGCGCGGTCAGGGCGTTCATGGGCGACAGCGACAGCGCATTCAAGTCGGCCGCGCGCACCATTGATGCCGAATACACCGTTCCCCACCTTGCGCACGCCGCGATGGAGCCGCTGAATTGCACCGCGCAAGTGGCGGAGGGCAAGGTGCGGGTGTGGGCGCCGGTGCAGGCGTCGCAACTTGCGATCAGCGCCGCGGCGCGCGCGGCGAAGGTCAAGCCGGCGGCGGTGGAAATGGTGGTGCCGATGCTGGGTGGCGGCTTCGGGCGGCGCCTCGATGCCGATTTTGTTTTTCAAGCGGTGGCGATCGCCGCCCAGGCCGACGGTAGGCCGGTGCAACTGCAGTGGACGCGCGAGCAGGATATGCGCCACGATTTTTATCGACCGGCCGCGGCCGCGCGCATGCGTGCCGCCATCGATGTACAGGGACAAGTGCTGGCGCTCGACATGAAGGTGGCCACCGAGTCCATCGGCAATGCGCAGCGCGGCCGCATCGATCCCGGGCAGACCGAACCCCCCGGCCCGGCAGTCGCCGGGGGTCTCGCCTACGCCATTCCCCATCAGCGCTATCGCCAAGTCGAGGTCAGCCTGCCCCTGCCGATCGGCTCGTGGCGCAGCGTGAATTCTTCCTACGACGGTTTTTTTGTCGAGTCGTTTGTTGACGAATTGGCGGCGGCGCTGATGCGGGACCCGGTCGACTTGCGCCGCGAATGGCTGGCGGGAAAGGCGCGTCACCTGGAAACGCTGGAACTCGCCGTCGCCAGGTCAAGCTATGGACCCCAACGCATGGCCGAGTTGAGCACGCAGGGACGCGCGTTCGGCTTCGCCATTTACGAATCGGTCGGCAGCGTCGTCGCGGTGGTGGCGGAGGTATCGATCGAGGCCCGGCGACCGCGGGTGCATCGGCTGGTGTGTGCGATTCACTGCGGCATCGCGGTCAACCCCGACGGCATTGCCCAGCAGGTCGAAGGTGCGGCAATCATGGGCGCGGGCGCGGCGCTCGACGATGGCATCGAGGTCCGCAATGGCCGGGTGGTGCAGGGCAATTTTCATGAGTACCGGCTGCCGCGCATTGGTGACGTGCCGGTCGTGGAGACGCATATCGTCAAATCCGCCGCGTCCCCCACCGGGGTCGGCGAAGCGGCTTTGCCGCCGGTCGCGCCGGCGATTGCCAATGCGGTGTTCGCCTTGACCGGTAAACGATTACGAGTGTTACCGCTCAGGATGGTTTGATTGGCGCGTTGGCGGGAAATCTCGAGTTGCTGAGGCGGACTCCACATCGAGGCGCATCGACTTGTTCAGTGAACGTTGACAATGCGAGCGCGGAAAAAACAAACCGGCCTGAAGCCGGTTTGTTTGGGAAAAGCATCCCGGCGTTTACCCGGGCAAACGGGATTTCCGGGCAAGGCCAAGTCCCATGAGTCCCAGTCCCAACAAGAGCAAGGTGGCCGGTTCCGGGACATTGGTGGGCGGGGTTGTTACCGAATACCATGCGCTCGATTCTTGTTGGCCGGAGATTCCTTGAACATGCAGCCCGGCGGAAGGAGAGACCAGCAGCGGATTTTGTTGCGCGGTCGTAAACGTCGACGTCCAGCTCACATGTTCGCCGCTGGTGAGACGGCTGCCGTTGGAGGTGGGAAACTTGTCGCCAAAATCCCAGCCGAGGCTGCCGACATTCGAGACGTTGGTCTTTAGCGTTACGTTAGTTACACCGTTTCCAGATCCGGTAATTGTCGAGGCGTTCGGATCGGTGCCAGCCCAGGTGTTGAAAATCGCTTGGCTGACGAATGAGTTATTGCCGAAGATTGAACTGAAGTTGCCTAGTAGCGTCAGCAAGAATGTATAGGTCTTGTCATCGGCAGAATTGGTGACGGCCAAAGTCGCAAATGTGGCAGCCGGTTGCAATCCGTTAGTAGGTGAAATCAACGTACCAAAACCGTAGTTGTAAGTCACGATGGGGCTGGCAACCACTTGAGCCGGCGCCAGCATGCCGAGTGAAATCAATCCTGCGGCGAGGACTTTGTTGAACGGCATTTTTGTTTTCATGATTTGAATCTTTCTTATGTTATGGCTAGTGCGCAACATAAAGTAAGCAAATATCAAACCAGATTATAAATACACTTATAAAACAACTAATTACATTTTATTTCAGCTCTGAGTATTGTCAGGGTGTAAAGGAATTCGACACTCGGTAAGTATCGTTCCCCCTGTGCCCAACAATTTGCATGGCGGAAGTGTGAACTAGCGCACATTTGCTTGCGGCGTTCCACGTCCCATGGAAGGCAGACCTGACTGGACAATGTGGTTCGCACGGTGCTGTCCCTTGTCCGCTTGCCGGGGCCAGACTCGAAGTGTGCACATTGGCCGAACTTTGCGGTAAATCAAAAGCTGCGGACGCAATGAATGCAAACTTCCATCTGTCCGCCTTATCCAGGCGCAAGGAGATTCCCGCATGAACGATGCAACCCGACCCACCCCCCGGGGTGTGCAATTGCTCCATGATCCGCTGCGCAACCACGGCAGCGCCTTTACCGAAGCCGAGCGCGATGAATTCGGCCTGCGCGGCCTGCTGCCGCCGCACGTCCATACGCAGGATGAGCAGGCGGTCCGCGTGTTGCAGCACATGCGCAATCTGGCCGATCCGCTGGAGAAATTCATTGCCCTGAACGCGCTGCATGATCGCAATGAGGCCCTGTTCTTTCGCGTGATTTGCGACAACGTCGATGAAATCCAGCCGCTGATCTATACGCCGACGGTGGGGCTCGCCTGCCAGCGCTTCGGTCACATCTTCCAGCGACCGCGCGGCATGTTCATCAGCATCAACGATCGCGGCCGCATCGCGCAGGTCCTGCGCAACTGGCCGCTCAAGGCCGGCATCATCGTCGTCACCGACGGCGAGCGCATCCTCGGCCTCGGCGACCAGGGCGCCAATGGCATGGGCATCCCGGTGGGCAAGCTCTCCCTTTACACCGCCTGCGCGGGCCTGGACCCGGCCATCTGCCTGCCGATCGCGCTCGACATGGGCACCAACAACGAGACGCTCCTCAACGATCCATACTACGTCGGCCTGCGCCGCCATCGCGTCACCGGCCCGGACTACGATGATCTGATCGAGGAGTTCATCACCGCCGCACTCGAAGTGTTTCCGGACGTGATCATCCAGTTTGAGGACTTCGCCAATCACAACGCGTTTCGGCTGCTGCAAAAGTACCGTGACCGCATCTGCACCTTCAACGACGACATCCAGGGCACGGCGGCCGTTGCCGTGGCGGGCGTGCTGTCGGCGCTGCGCGTCAAAGGGACCAAGCTCGCCGATGAGAAAATCCTGTTCCTCGGCGCGGGCGAGGCGGCCACCGGCATCGCCGATCTGATCGTCGCCGCGCTGGTGGCGTCGGGCATGAACGAGGCCGACGCGCGCAAGCGCTGCTGGCTGGTTGACTCCAAGGGGCTGGTGGTGAAATCGCGCGAAGGCCTGCCGGCGCAAAAGCTGCCGTATGCACACGATCACGCGCCGATCGGCGATTTCCTGTCGGCGGTGAAGACATTGCGGCCCACCGGCATCATCGGCGTGGCGGCAGTCGGTGGCACGTTCACGCCGGAAGTGCTGCGCGCGATGACCGATTGCAATGTCCGGCCGATCATCTTCGCCCTGTCCAACCCCACGTCCAAAGCCGAATGCACCGCCGAACAAGCTTACACGCTGACCGACGGTCGCGCGCTGTTTGCCTGCGGCAGCCCGTTCGCGCCGGTACCGGTGGGCGCCAAGACGCTGGTGCCGCGCCAGGGAAACAATTCGTACATTTTCCCGGGCGTCGGGCTGGGCGCGATTGCCTGTGGCGCCAGGCGCATCATCGACGAGATGTTCCTCGCCGCCGCGAATACGCTGGCCGCGCAAGTGACGGCGGAAGACCTGGATCAGGGCAGCCTCTATCCGCCGCTGACGAACATCCGCGAAGTCTCCGCGCAGATCGCGGCAGCCGTTGCCGAGGTAGCGTACGCGCGCGGCCTCGCCGCCAAGCCGCGTCCGGCGAACGTGCTCGAGCATGTGCGGGCGCAAATGTACGATCCGCGGTATTAGGGTCTGTTAAGAGTCGCGTTGCGCGTCGCTGCGGTGGGTTTAACCCCGCGTGAGCGTGGGACACGCGCGTGCTTTTATTAGCATCGCCACGTGAGCGGGAAAAGCAGCTCGTTCATGGCGTGATAGGAAGTGGGCGCTGGCGGATTCCACTGTCGGACACCACGGTGAACTGGCCAACCAGCGCGGATTCGCCCAACGCGATCAAGCCGGCCAACAGCTTTTGCAGGTGTTCGGGATTCGGTGGAATCACGCGCAGAAACACCACCGCAGGCGGCGCGGGCACGGCGCGGTTGAATATCAAGTCGCCGTGGTCGCGGTCGAAAGACAACAGGATGCGTCCTTGTTCTCGAGCAAGTTGAATGACAGCTTCATCTGGAATGCCGCGCCGATGCTCCGCAATCGACAACACGTCATCGCCCCGCTGGCGCAGGAATACGACGACAGTCCGTGAGATGTTTTCATCGGCCAGCCAAAGCATCAGGCAACACGCGGCAGCGGCATGTACTTTTCTTCCTCGATCCGCGCCTGCGCAAACGCAAAGACGGCAAGCAGGTCTTGTTCGCCGAGATGCGGGTAGCTATCGAGAATCTGCGCCTCGGACCAGCCGGCCGCCTTCAAACCGAGCAGAAACTCGACCGTCAGGCGCGTACCCTTGACGCGTGGCCGCCCACCGCAGATCGCCGGGTCGGATTCAATACGATTTTTCCAGTCCATGCACAGTCCCTCAAGAAAAGACAACCACAATCTACTCCAAGCGCCGCACCAGCAGCAAGCGTCGGCGGCTTCCTTGAAGGGAGGGCTTGGTCGCCCCTGAAAGGGCGCGCAGAACTGTTGTCCGCGTGCGCTGGAGTCTGGGGTTTCATTGCGTTGCCAAACCTTGGAGGAGTGTGCCACGAATCGTTGGCGCAAAGTTGAACGCCAATACTGGTGCGGCCTCCAGGCCGAAAGTGGTTGTCAAGCTGCGCCCAATGGCGTTCTACGCTGCAATGCGTGCGGACACGCACATCCAAGAGCGCCCTGAATCCTTCGCGTCCAATCCTTCGTCGAATTGACTCCATCCGAGATTGCAGTCAATCGCGGTGACCGTTATGCTGCGCCGGTTGCACACTGAAACCCTTGCCTTGATGCAGCGGAGGCGCCCACGAAGCGCCTTCGCGCGAACCGTACTTTATTTGATAACCCAAAGTGGAGAACCATGAAAATGGCCAGCGTTTCCGCAACCCCCCCCGAGCCATTCATTTCGGCCGATACCCAAATCGCCGAATTCACGCTGCGCGCGGTGGTGCTCGGCATCCTGCTGGGAATGGTGTTCGGCGCGTCATCGCTGTACCTCGTCCTGAAAGTCGGGCTGACGGTTAGCGCGTCGATCCCGGTCGCGGTGATCGCCATCACGCTCTTCCGGCTGTTCTCGAAAGCCGGCGGGCGCGATTCGACTATCCTCGAAAACAACATCGTCCAGACCGCCGGTTCGGCCGGCGAGTCGATCGCCTTCGGGTTGGGCGTCACCATGCCGGCGATCCTGATTCTCGGCTTTGATCTCGAAATCGCACGGGTGATGTTGGTGGGTGTGCTTGGCGGCTTGCTCGGCATCCTGATGATGATTCCGTTGCGGCGCACGCTGATCGTGGCACAGCACGGCAAGCTCAAGTATCCGGAAGGCACGGCCTGCGCCGAAGTGCTTAAAGCCGCCGAACTGTCGAAGCGATCGGCCGGCGCGTCCAGCGACGGCAGTCGCGCCGGCGTGATCTTCGCCGGCTTTGGCGTGGGCCTGTTGTACAAGGCATTGAACGTCGCGTTCAAAGGCTGGAAGGACTTGCCGGAAAAGGTATTTGGCGCACCGTTGAAGGGCGGCTCGGTGGGCTGCGAAATCTCGCCCGAACTTCTCGGCGTGGGCTACATCATCGGCCCGCGCATCGCCTCAATTATGTGCGCGGGCGGCGTGCTGGCCTACCTGCTGCTGATTCCGCTGATCAAGTTTTTCGGCGACGCGCTGGCGATGCCACTGGCGCCCGGCGTGAAACTGATTCACGACATGAGCCCCAACGACATTCGCGGCGCGTACGTGCTCTACATCGGCGCCGGCGCGGTCGCGGCGGGCGGGATGGTCAGCATGGCCAGGGCACTGCCGATGATCTGGCACAGCCTGCGCGAGGGCCTCAAGGGCTTCCGCAGCGCTGCCAATGCCGGGGGAGAGGGCAGTGGCGCGATACGGCGCACCGATCAGGACATCCCGATGAAATGGGTGCTGGCCGGTGCGTTCGCCATCGTCGCGATCATCATGCTGTCGCCGCCGCTGCACATGAACCTGCTCGGCGCGCTGATGATCCTGGTATTCGGTTTCCTGTTCGCCACCGTGTCCTCGCAACTGACCGGTGAAATCGGCTCATCGAGCAATCCGATTTCCGGCATGACCGTGGCCACGCTGCTGTTTACCTGCCTCATCTTCCTGCTGGTCGGCTGGACCGGCGGGCCTTACTATGTGACCGCGCTGTCGGTCGGCGCCATCGTCTGCATCGCCTCCAGCAATGCCGGCACCACCTCGCAGGATCTGAAGACCGGCTTCCTGGTAGGCGCGACACCACGGTTGCAGCAATACGCGATCCTGTTCGGCGCGCTCGCGTCCGCGATCATGCTGGGCCCGATCCTGCTCAAGCTGAATGACGCGGCGACGGTCTATGTGCCGGCCGCGCAGATCGCGCCGGGCCTGCGCACCGATGCCTCAAAGCTGGTCGAGACCGCCGTGATCCAGGGGCCGCAAGCGGCACAGGACGCGCGCAGCTATCGCGTCTGGCACAAGACCGACCTCACCGGCGGCCCGGCGGGCAAGTATCTGGTTGACGATGGGGGCAACGCCGCGTACTTGGTGGACCCGGGTATCAACGGCGCCCACAGCAAGCGCCCCGACGGCAGCGAGGTGCGCAAATACGACGCGCCGAAGGCGGTGCTGATGTCGTACATCATCAAGGGCATCCTCGATCAGCAATTGCCGTGGGCGCTGGTGATGTTCGGCGTGATGATCGCGCTGATCCTGGAAATGGCCGGCGTGGCGTCGCTGCCGTTCGCGGTCGGCGTTTACCTGCCGATTTCGTCGTCACTGCCGATATTTATCGGCGGCGCGGTGCGCTGGCTGGTGGACCGGCGGCGCAACCAGCAAGCCGCCTATGCCGATGCCAGCGAAGAAGTGCGCAGCGCGGCAGGTGACCGTAGCCCGGGCGTGCTGCTGGCCTCGGGATACATTGCCGGCGGCGCGCTGGCCGGCATCATCATCGCCTTCACCGCCGGTGTCCTGACCGACTTGGACAAGGCCGTCACGGACTGGTCGGTGGCAAACAATCCGTTCTTCGAAGGTGGGAGTGCGGATCTGCTATCGCTGCTGCCGTACGCGCTGCTGGTCGCGTTGCTCTATTGGACAGGGCGGGAAAAGGCCGGCGCAGGCACAAAAGTCTAGCACTGGCGAGGCGTTACAGGCGAAAAAGGCTGGAGAAGCGCGCCAGTGCTGGAGATTAACTTTTTTGCAGCCACAGTATGACCTGAAGGACAAGGGGAGTTGAAGATATGAGAAATGCGAGCGTGACCCGAATGGCACTTACTTAAGCCGAAAACTAACGCCGGACGAGACCAGTAGCCCGGAAGTAGCGCAGCGCATTCCGGGGTGGCTTCCGCAAATTTGCGCAAATTTCCCGGAATCCGCTACGCTTCTTCCGGGCTACAGTTGGC
>JANNGY010000579.1:0-3223 GCA_031404095.1 Betaproteobacteria bacterium
TCGGCGGAGCTGGTGTGGCAAGGCGGCTGGGTGCAGGGCTTTGATGTGGCGGGCTCCCATGACGCAGACATACTGGTCACCGCCAGCGACAGCATCCATCATCCGGTGCGCATTCATGCCGCGATACTGGGTGACACAGGATGGGCAGCCATTGAGGCCAGGCGAATCGAGCAATTCAATGATGCCTTGCTGGCGCGGCTCAAGTTCGGGAACGTCGAGGAAGTGACCGTGCGCGGCGCGCTCAATGAAGACGTCCAGATGTGGCTGGTATTCCCACCCAATTTCAAACGCAGCCGCAAGCACCCGGTACTGCATGTCATTCATGGCGGGCCGTATGTCGCCGTCGGCGACAACTTCAGCTATCGGTGGAATCCGCACCTGCTCGCCTCAAAAGGGCACGTGGTCGCGATGGTCAATTACCACGGCACCAGCGGCTTCGGCCATGCCTTTCGCGACAGCATCATGGGCCGCATGGGCGAACTGGAATTGATCGATATCGAAGCCGGCACCGATTGGCTGCTGAAGCAACCGTGGGTCGATCGCAAGCGCATCTACGCGAGCGGCGGCAGCTATGGCGGTTTCCTGGTCGCGTGGATGAATGGCCACGTGGCGCCATCACGCTACCGCGCCTATGTCTGCCACGCCGGCGTCTTCGACCGCTCGGCGACCTGGAGCGCAGACTCGTACACGCAACGCCCACTCGACCTGCACACCACCTATTGGGACGACCCGGCCAAGGTCGCCGCGCAAAGTCCGATCACGTTTGCCGCGAGGATGAACACGCCGACACTCATCACTCACGGCGCGCTCGATTACCGCGTGCCGGACCACAACGGACTTGCGTACTTCAACACCCTCAAGGCGCGTGGCGTACCGACGCGGCTGCTATGGTTTGCGGACGAGAATCACTGGGTGCTGAAAGCGCCTAATTCGAAGCAGTGGTATGGCGAAGTGTTTGCTTGGCTGGAGGAGCATCAGCCGAATGGGGATCGGAAGAGGCGGCGGCGCGGCTAGTTGTGATCCTATTCGTGCATAACTACTTTGACATCAATATTGCAGGACAAACTCAAGCACTGGCGGGGATGAGCATGGATGGCTTGAGTGCAAAAAATTATTAGTGGTCTGACTCCCATGCCACTACTTAAGCGATACAAGGTTCAGCAACACTTCACCAAGATCGTCGTCCCAGCGCCAGGCTGGGACCCAGTCCATTCCAAGTATTGAAAAATACGACGGGCTGGATCCCAGCCTGCGCTGGGATGACGGATCAGCTTTTTGCTTAAGGTAGTGCCATGCTGGTTTGTCCCGGTTGCTTCAGCCCCGCCGAGCCGCCTCTATCGCGGCAATGTCAATCTTTCCCATAGTCATCATCGCGTCGAATGCGCGCTTGGCCGCCGCGGGAACCGGATCATACAGCGCCGCGAAGAGTGCGCGCGGGGTGATCTGCCACGACAATCCCCACTTATCCTTGCACCAGCCGCACGCGCTTTCCTGCCCGCCATTGCCAACTATCGCGTTCCACAGGCGGTCGGTTTCGGCCTGGTCGTCGGTCGCGATCTGAAAAGAGAACGCCTCGGTTTGCTTGAACCGCGGGCCGCCGTTCAGCCCGATGCAGGGGATGCCGGCAACGGTAAATTCGACCGTCAGGATAGCGCCCTGCTTTCCATCGGGATAGTCGCCCGGGGCGCGCATGATGGTGCCGACAGAGCTGTCGGGGAAGGTCCTGGCATAGAAGTTTGCGGCATCGAGTGCGTCGCCGTCGTACCAGAGGCAGATGGTGTTTTTGCTGGTCATTTTGTATCTCCTGACGTTCCTAGGTTTGGCTGAACTGGTAAGCAAATCGCAGCACTAAAATCCTGCGCCCGCCTTGGTGGTCTGTCCCCAATGCTGTTCACTTTGGCAATTTTTCTCCGTTCGCCCTGAGGTATCGAAGGGCCTCTATGCATGAAGCCCTTCGATACCTCAGGGCGAACGGGAATTAAGTGAACAGCATTGGGTCTGTCCCTGATTGTTCGAACAGGCGTCGCTGCGCAATCGGCGGCATCACCTTGCGCTACGCCTGCGTCCAACAGCAGAAATCAGCAACACCACAGCGGAAACCGCTGACGGAAACCAGAGCAGAAAATACGGCGGCTTATCGCGTTCGGGCGTAAACCGCGCCCGCACCGACGCGTTCGGGTCTTTGTCGCCGGTCCACACGGTGGCGGGTGCTTTTGCAGCGAGTACGGCGGGCAGCGCGGCCTGACACTGCGACAAGGACGCGTAGAACACCCTGTTGTATTCCGTGTCCGTGTACTCCGGGGGCTTCTTTTCCGCTTCGCAGTCGTCCAGCAAACACTTCATCCCGGACTCGCGCACGCTGGTCGACCGGCTCACAAATTCGTAACCAATCGACATATGCGGCCCCACGACAACCGTCCTGCCGCTGCGGTCGACGCACTTGGCGCCGACGAATTTGGCCGGGACAGCCACGACATTGGGAATTTCATTGGACGTGTGGTCATGCCAGAACGCCGCCCCGCCTGCAGCAACGAAGGCGAGCGCCATGAACTCAACAGCATAACTTCGTTTGGGCCGCACCTGGCTTGCATCGTTCGCTGCGGCGGCAGCCTGGGCCGCGCGCCGGTCTGCGTCCGGATCAACGCTCAACACAAACTGGTTCCGGGCGTTGGCTGCGCCACTGCGCGCCGCAGCTTCCGCAGCGCGGCCGGCGCGACGGCGAACCAGCAAATAGTCAATCAGCAAATAGCCGATGATGATCGCGGGCGCCGCGACCATCCGGTATCGAAAAATCTCGTGCTCATCGAGACGGGCCATGTCCACGCCGGAGAGCGCGATGGCGACGAGCATGAATCCGAGCACAACGACGGACACCTTGACGACCTTAATCGTGTAGTCGAAAACGGCGAACGCTTTTTCACCGCGCGCCGCAGACGCGTTCTTTTCGGCAACTGTTTGCTTAGGGTCGGTGTCACGCTGTCTCATGGAGCCCCTATTAGGGTTATGGGGCAGGCTCGCATTCTTCACCGACCGTCGCTGAAGAATGTGAGCCTGGCCCTATCGCCAGTCCTATCGCAATCTCAAACTACACCTTGTATTCCTTCAACTCCTGCCGAATCACGTTTCGAATGGTCTTCTCAATTGTCTTGGCCTGGATCGAATTCTTCAGCGCTTCATTGATCAAGGTTTGATAGCCGCGCTCGCCGGCCTCGGCTTTGAAGTA
>JANNGY010000580.1:0-2602 GCA_031404095.1 Betaproteobacteria bacterium
CGATTCGAATCCGCGCCACCACACCGCGCGGCTGGTTTTCCTCCAGCACCAGCTTGGCGTTCTTTCGATACAGCGCCTGCAGCCGTTCACGGATGTTCTGCAAGCCGATTCCCATGCCGGCCGAATGCGAGAGGCCCTGGCCATTGTCGGCCACGCTGACGTCCAGCAAGCCCTCTCCGGCCATTGCTGCCCACACGCGGATTTCGCCTCCTTGTTGCAGCGGATCGATGCCGTGCTTGATGGCGTTTTCCACCAGCGTCATCAGCATCATCGGCGGGAACGGCACCGCGCGCAGCTCGGGCGGTATCTCGACGGAAATTTGCAGGCGCGGCCCCATACGCAATTGCTGGATTTCGAGGTATGCCCGCGCCATATCGGCCTCGCGGCCCAGCGTGGTGCCGCCTTCGCGCATTTCCGGCAGGGCCGCACGCAAGTAGGTGATCAGGCTTTCCAGCGTCCTCGCCGCCAGCGGCGGATTGGCTTCCACCAGATGCTGGACGTTGGCGAGGGTATTGAACAGGAAGTGCGGCTCGATTTGCGCCTGCATCAGCTTGAGACGGGCTTCGAGTACCTGTTTTTCCAGCTCGTGCCGCTGCGCGTCGGCCTTTGCCGCTTCTGCGGCCAGGCGTGCGGCCTGCTCGCGGTAGACCAGCAAGGTCGACGCCAGCACACCTAGCGCGATGCCGGCGCCAGCAAAAATCACCATGCCCCAGAAGATCGGCTGGTTGGTGACCATCTCGGCCAGCGAACGCCCGATCACCAAACCGGAGGTGATGGTGCCGACCACCGCGCCGGCCACCAACGCCACAAACTGCGCCTGCACCAGCTTGATTCGTTGCGGCTGGAAGTGCGCGTGCAGCACGCCGCTGACGATGTAGGTGATGAGCATCACCCCTGCCACAATGAACAGGCGCAACCACAGGTACCAGAACGGGATGTTGTAGGAGAAATACGGCTTGACGATGGCCGAGGCCACGGTGGTCAGCACCATCGCCAGCAGGATGCGCTGCCAGGTGAAATTACGCAGAAATGCCAGAATTTTGTCCATGCCGGAAGCATATCGCGTCAATACGTCCAGCGGGCGCGGACTGCGATACAGCGCGGAAAGTCGGGGCCGAAGCGCGCTGGAGACGGGAACCTCTGCCCATTGCGCCGGCGAAAGGCGTGAATGCGCCCGGCGCCGGCCGGTTTCCTGCCTACAGCATGGGGACGCGGTCGCTCGCCTTCCAGCGGCCCTGGACACCGGGACGGCGAGCGAGGGCGGGGGCGGGGGCGGGGGCGGCGCCCGGGCGTGGCGCACCTTGCTGGGGGGGCGCCAATTTAGTCGCGCCGGGGGTCGCCTTGCCGGCATGGCGTGCCGGTCCTCCTGTCACGGTGATGGCGACAATTTTTCCGGCGACGGGCAAGGATACTGCCGCGATATCGGCGGGCTTTCCTGCCTGAGCCGGCAGAGGCCAGAGACGAAGGCGCCATGCCGCTTTCATCGCCGCGCCGAATTGTGCCCACCGCACCCGCCACGAATGCCCCGCGCGGCGGGATGGTGGCGAAACCGGCAGGGGCAGGTACTTGGCGGCAATCATGATGAGTTTCTGAAACGTGGCGGATTGGATGACGGTTGACGGGATGATGACGCGATGTTGTGAAAAATTCGTGACAACGATATGGCTTTGTTGGGACCGGTAAAAAAGTGCCCGGTTACCTTGCGGCAACCGGGCCAACAGTCGAAGGAGACTTCGACCAGGGAGAGTTGAATGGTTTCGGTCCGCTCGCGAAAGGATGCGTGGCGGTTGAAACAGATCGCTAGGCCGCCGACCGGATGCGTGGCGCGGTCACAATGATCGCGGCTTCGCGGTAAAGAATCGGCTGCATCGCGGTCGGTGTCGTGACCGATTGCACGATTCCGCCGGCTGAGTTCATCGCCGCCTCGGTGTCGGTGCCGGAAATGGCCGGGCCCAGTGTGGCCATCGCCAGGCCGGTCACGACCAGAGTCGTCATCAACAGGTTGTCTTTACTGATTTTCATTGAGGATTTCATTTTGCGCACTCCGTTGGGTTCGGCCATTGATGCTTGCCGTGTGGGGATGACGGCAGATTAATGACGCCGGGCCGTCGGCTCAAACGGAAAGCGACGAAACGCAAAAAGAACGGGGCAAAGCGGCCAAAATCAACCGTCAGGGGTTAAGCCCGGCAGCGTGGGCACGACGCGGATGTAGCCGATTTATCGAGCCGCACGAGTCCAGGCGGGTGACAGAACGTTGCGCCGCGGTGCAGCAGGTCAACCGTGAATACGATTGGGATGCGGCTTGGTGAGCAGCGAACCGACGATCATCGCCACGGCGCTGGCGCCCAGGCCGATAAGCTGCGGCGGAACCAGGCTGACCTCGATGAGCGCGAATTCCACCAGCAACCATCCGCCGATGCCAAAAATGATGGAAGCCATCGCGCCGGAAGACGTGGAACGCCGCCAGAAAGCACCGAAGAAAAGCGGCACAAACGCACCGGCCAGCGTCACTTTGTAGGCGTTTTCGACCATCTTGAAGATAGATGCCTGAGAGTTCAGCGCGAACACCAGCACCACGCACGCGAAGCAGACGATGGTGATG
>JANNGY010000581.1:0-6167 GCA_031404095.1 Betaproteobacteria bacterium
TACCTCAAGCACACACTGGCGACCTACGCCGGTGCCGACACGCCGCAGATCAGCTATGGCAAGGTGAAGATCACCCATTCGCAGCCCGCGGTTCGCGCCTACGGTGCCGCCGGCGAGGCCAGCGATAAAGCAAACGCGGCAGTCGCTGCAAAGGCGTCCGAAACAGCCGCGGCGCAAGGAAAACAGGCATGAATACCAGCACCCGCGTCATCACCATGGAAATCCTGCGCTACCGGCCGGAGCAGGACAAGGAACCGTTCTATCAGCAGTACCAGGTGCCGTTCACGGACGACATGTCGGTGCTGCAAGGCCTGCAGTACATCAAGGATGAACTCGACGGCTCGCTGTCGTTTCGCTGGTACTGCAGCCTGGCCATATGCGGCAGTTGCGGCATGATGATAGGCGGCGTGCCGAATCTCTGCTGCCAGACGTTCCTGCGAAATTTCTATCCCAACGTGCTGCGGGTGGAAGCGCTGGCGCACTTTCCGATCGAGCGCGACCTGGTCATCGTCATGGACGATTTCATGGCAAAACTCGAGAGCATCAAGCCGTACATCATTCCGGACAAGCCGCGCGCACTGTCGGAAGGCGAGTACCTGCAGACACCGGCGCAACTCGATCTCTACGAGCAATTCAGTTCCTGCATCAACTGCCTGCTGTGCTATGCGGCGTGCCCGCAGTACGGCCTGAATTCCAAGTTCATCGGCCCGGGCGCGATGGCGCTGGTGCATCGCTATAACCTCGATTCGCGCGACAGTGGCAAGGACCAGCGCATGCCGCTGGTCCACTCCGAGGAAGGCGTATTCAACTGTACCGCGGTCGGCTACTGCTCCGAGGTCTGTCCCAAGAAAGTGGACCCGGCCAATGCCGTCAATATCAACAAGACCGAGAGCGCCAAGGATTACTTCCTGCGATTTGTCGCTCCAAAAGGAGGTGCCCAATGAGCGCGCGGCGACCTTACCTGCGGCCAATGGATGGCTGGTGGCGCAAGAATCCGTTTTTCGTCGAATACATGGTGCACGAAGGCACCGCCCTTTTTGTCGCGCTCTATGCGCTGATCCTGCTGGTCAGCGTCACCCTGCTGGCCAATGGCGAGGCAGCCTGGAATCGATGGCTTGCCTTCCTGATCAGTCCCCTTTGCATCGTCATTCACGTGGTGCTGCTGATGGCCTTTCTGTACCACACCTGGACCTGGTTCAACATCATGCCGCGCACGCTGCCGCCGATCCTGGTGAAGGGTGAACGCGTCTCGGCGGCCACCATTACCCGCACCGGGCTGGCGGTCACCGCGGTTGCAAGCCTGATCGTGTTTGCCATCGCCTGGAGGATCGCATCATGAAGCGCTCCAACGCCCCCATTTTCTGGGCCCTTTTCGGCGCCGGCGGCATGCTCTCGGCGCTAATTGGCGCCATGCTCGTCTTCATCACTGGCATAGCCGCACCGGCGGGCTTCCTGCTGCCGCAAAACATGCTCAGCTACGCCAACGTACTGGCGTTCTCGCAGCACTGGGCCGGCAAGGGTTTCCTGTTCCTGATTATTTCGCTGTTCCTGTGGCACAGCGTCCACCGCATTTTCCACACCCTGCACGATATCGGCATCCACGCCGGGCTCGGCGCGAAACTGATTTGCTACGGTGGCGCGCTGGCGGGCACGCTGGCGGCGGGTTGCGCGCTTTGGCGGGTGGGCTGGTAGCCGGTTCTCCTGCAATACAGGAGTGATTTCGCAGGTTGTCGCGAAAATTGTTCGCGCCGGAACGAAGATTGGTCGTCGTCCCAGCGAACCGCTCCAATGGCGGCGCCGGGCTGGGACCCAGTCCAATCAAAATCACTTCTAAAAAAGTCTTTTAATCAGATTTTGTATCGGACTGGGTCCGCTCCCACGGTTGGCCTTGCAAGGCCAACCGGTTCAACGGGCGCGATGCAATGCATCGCGATTTCCCCGCTTCACCCTTCGCTGGGACGACGGAGAATGTGGCCATTCAACGCATAGAATTTGCGGATGACGAAGGCTAAACGCTCAAACCGTAATCACCACCTTCTGATATAGCCCGCCGAACGAGGTCTCCTTGCGGATCTGTTCGGCGCTGATCGCTTCCGGCAGCCACTTTTTCAGATCGTGATTCCACAGGTCGAGCGCGAATGGCTCAAGCACGCGCAATACCGGCCGGAACAGGTATCGCAACGGGTGGAAGCGCCGTGGCAGGTGGTAATCGACGATGATGATCCGGCCGCCTGGCCGGGTCACGCGAACGGCTTCGGCGAGTGTGCGCCGCCGCACCGGTTCGGGCATTTCGTGCAGCAGGAAGAACAGGATGGTTTGGTCATAAGTCGCGTCGGCCATCTTCAGGTCGGCCGAATCACCCAGGCGCGGCGTGACGCGCGCGTCGAACCCCAGTTTCTTGCGCAGGTTATCGAGCTGGATCGGCAGCACATCCACCACATCCAGTGATGCCCCTGCGGCGAGCCGCCCGGCAAGGCGCGGCGAAAAATCTCCGTACACGCAGGCGATCTGCAGCGTTCGCCCCTCGATCTGTGGCCCGAGTTCGTCGAGCGCCGAGTCGCGCAGCCGGGAAAAATTGCCCCACAGAATCGCATTCACCAGCCATTGGCGTTCGAAGACTCTTACCGCATGTGGATGTACATAGGCCCACCAGTAGGTTTTTTCGAGGTACGCAGGAATGCGCGTGGGGGCGGGTAAATCGAAGCTGACCTGGTCCGCTTCATAGCTCATGGCATCCAGCCTTTCTTTTTCTTCGGGGTTGCAGACTAAGAGGTGATCGCAAGCGGTCTTGCCGGGGCAACCGGATACGGCCGGTCACCACTGCCAGAAAATTGATTCGCCGCGAGATAATGTCCTGTAATCGCGGCTTCGTCCAGTATTCACCTCAACTTGCCCGTGATTTTGATATCGGTCAAACCAATGCCATTGAACAATGCCGCGCGGAAACCAGGATAACGAGCCGGCGCCGGCACGCGCGGCAACGGCATTCGCGGACGGGCCGAAGACGGTTTTCCCAACCCGGCTGCCGCCGGTGAATTTAACGAATTGGGCAAAGTCAGGGCGATTTTCAAGGCTTTATCCTACAGAGTGGCGCGAGCGACAGGCGCAAGCTGGGACCTTGGGCAATTGCGCTCGCATTCCTGCGGCTGCCCGGTAAAGGATTCGTACATGACCGATGCAGAAAAAATCAACCTCGTGCTGCTCCCCGGCCTGCTCACCGATGCGCGCCTGTATCAGTTTCAGGTCGAGGATCTCTCCGACCTCGCCCAATCCACGGTGGCGGATCTGACTATCGCGGACACGATCGCGGAGCTTGCAACAGGCGTATTGGCACACGCACCGCAGAATTTTGCGCTTGCCGGATTGTCGATGGGCGGCTACGTTGCGCTGGAAATCATGCGCCAGGCGCCCGAGCGTGTGCGAGGGCTGGCGTTGCTGGATACCAGCGCGCGGCCGGATACGCCGGAGGCAATCGAGAACCGCCGCGTATTGATGAACCAGGCTGAAACCAATTTCCAGATTGTGCTCGATACCCTGATGCCGAAGCTGGTGCATCCCTCGCGCATGCAGTACAACTCGATCGTCGATACCATTTACTCGATGGGACATCGCGTCGGCAAGGACGTCTTCATGCGCCAGCAGCGCGCCATCATGGGCCGCATCGACAGCCGCCCGCATCTCGGAAAGATCAAGGACTGCCCGACGCTGATCCTGTGCGGCCGCGATGATGTCCTCACGCCGGTGGCGCTGCACGAAGAAATGGCTGCCGCCATTGCGGGATCACAGCTCGTCATCATCGAAGAGTGCGCCCATCTTTCGGCGATGGGCCAGCCCAAGCAGGTTTCGGAAGCAATGCGGGTGTGGCTGCGGCGTATCACGCAATAGACCGCCTCGGATTGGGTATGCCGTTTCAATTGGTGGCAGTCATCAACATCAATATGGAATTCCGCATCCGCGCATAAGCGCCAACCTATTCTATTTTCAATCAAATAATGTTGTCATCCTGAGCGAAGCGAAGGATCTGGTTGCGACGAGATCCTTCGCTTCGCTCAGGATGACATGGGTCTTTTGTCGGGAAATAGAATAGGTTAGCGCTCATGCACGTCCGCAGGAATGACAGTCTCAAGACTCCCCCGCCTCCATCAACGCACCCGACGATCCCGTATCGCTGCCAACCATAAACTCACACAGCAGCCGGTGAAAGTGATGCGTACCCTGCTCGCGCGTTGGTGAATAGCGGCCTTTGCGATAAAGCCGCGAGCCGGTGCCGCGCTGCACCGCTTGCACGATCGCTTCGTCTTCCAGTTCCACCTGATGCAATGCCGCGCCGGCGCCGGATTCGAGTTTGTCGGTGTCCCACACATAGGTACGGAACAGGACGCGGGTGCGATCGATTGCTTCCGGCTGAACGACGTTGAGCGACAGCCCCCACGGGTAGAAATTGAACATCAGGTTGGGAAACACCCACCAATAATAGGCGGCGACGCGTTGTCCGTGCTCGGGTCCATTCGCCGGTGGCGCGAAGGCCGGCTCACCGGCTTTCGCCATCGCCAATTGCAGGTTTGAATAGCGATGCAGCTCGCTTGCATAGCTGCCGTACTCGACCACCTGGTTCAGGCCGGCGTGGACGAAGGGAATGTGAAATCCCTCGAGATAATTCTCGACGTACAAGGCCCAATTGGCGCCGAGGACGTAGTCGCGGCTGCGGGTGGCATCGAGGGCGAATTTCTCGACCGGCAGCCAGTCGAGGCGCGACTTCATCGGCATCAGGAATTCCGCCAGCGGCGCTACCGGGTCCAGCGCCGCAAAGCCATGATTCGCCCAGGCGCCAAATGGAATGTGCGGCAAGTGATCGGCAGGCGAGGGAAAGTTTTTCGCTTCCTTGAACTCGGGCATGAAAGTCATGCGCCCGTCGAGATCGAAACGCCGTGAGTGATAGCCGCAACGGATCTGCTCCGCCCGGCACGCTTCCTTCACCAGCAGGTTGCCGCGGTGCGTGCAGACGTTGGACAGGCAGCGCAACTCGTTCTGCGCGTCGCGCGTGAGCAGCAGCGGCTCATTGAGCAAGCCAGGCAGCAATTCACGCGGCGACAGGCTCTCGGCGGCGGTAACATCGGTCAAGTCACCCAGCCACTGCCAGCTGCGCGCAAACACGCGTTCGCGGGAAAGTTCGTACGCCTCGGCGTCGTGGTAGAACGCGCCGGGCAGCGTCGAGGCGATGGTGATGTCGGGATCAACGTGGAATGGAGTGTTCATGGCGCGCGCAAGTGGTGGGGCTCTTGCCGCACTTTAGCACTCGATGCGCATCGCCCGGCGCAAGCTCGGCGTACAAGGATGAAGCAGAGAACGCTGGTACTGGTGCGCTTATTCAGGCATTTTCGGTCTGGAGACCGCACCAGTGCTTGTGTTTCAATTTCTGGACAACTATGAACCTACAAATCTGTCGCCCCGGATTTAGTCCGGGGCCTAATTTTTCCGGCAACTCAATGGCTTACCAAAATTGGGTACCGGCCTTCGCCGGTACGACAGGAGTTAATAGAAGTTCTCTTACAAGTCGCCCAACTCCTTGCCCGAAAGGTCACGCGGGAACCTTCCCATCAGTGCTTATGCGGCAATAATTTCGTCTCGCGTGAAATGCAGGCGAATGGACTTTGGCGCCAGTCCTTCGTCAAAGTGACAACGCACTGCCTCACGCACATTTGCGTGCAACGATGGAATGTCATCCGCCTCGGTAAAGATGTCTTCGCCGAGAGCGCTGCAGCGCGTCGGCCACCCAAGGCAGGCCCAACCAAGCCAGCAGCAGCGGCTCATTGAGCAAGCCAGGCAGCAATTCACGCGGCGACAGGCTTTCGGCGGCGGCGACATCGGTCAAATCGCCCAGCCACTGCCAGGTGCGCGCAAACAAGCGTTCGCGGCAAAGTTCGTACGCGTCGGCGTCATGGTAGAACGCGCCGGGCAGCGTGGCGGCGATGGTGATGTCGGGGTCGACGTGAAATGGGGTGTTCATGGCGAGCGCAAGTGGTGGGGCTATTGCCGCACTTTAGCATTCGATGCGCATCGCCCGGCGCAAGCTCGGCGTACAAGCATGAAGCAGAGAACGCTGGTACTGGTGCGCTTATTCAGGCATTTTCGGTCTGGAGACCGCACCAGTGCTTGTGTTTCAATTT
>JANNGY010000582.1:0-5683 GCA_031404095.1 Betaproteobacteria bacterium
GAATTAAGTTCAATAAACCATGACTCCCCATTCTCAAATGCTACTTATCGAAAAAGGAGAGATGCAGCCCAGAGGATATTGAATGAATTAGATTTCTTGTATTCCGAAAAGCAATCAGGCCTTTTTGTATGGGCCAAAGCACCTGATCAAATTGTGGATGTGGTCGTAGGTTCGATCCCTACCTCCCCAGCCAGTAAACTGCGCATCAGTTACCTCCGGCAACATGGTCCGGTCGGGCGGATGCCTGAAGTGACCTTCTTTCCAACCGTGAGAATGAGGCGCTAAGGTGGCATTTGACAATTTGACGATTTTTACCGGTAGCGCAAATCCGAAGCTCGCGAAAGAAGTCGCGCGGCAAATGGGAACGCAACTGGGTCGCGCCAAAGTTGGCAAGTTCAGCGACGGCGAAGTAATGGTCGAGATCATGGAAAACGTGCGCGGGAAAGACGTTTTCATCCTGCAATCGACCTGCGCGCCGACCAATGATCACCTGATGGAAATCATGGTGATGGCCGATGCCTTGAAGCGGTCGTCGGCGGCGAGAATTACGGCAGCAATGCCCTATTTTGGATATGCCAGGCAGGATCGCCGTCCGCGAAGCGCGCGCGTGGCGATTACCGCCAAGGTGGTGGCGAATATGCTGGTGGGAGTAGGAGTGGACCGCGTGTTGACCATGGATCTCCATGCGGACCAGATTCAGGGATTTTTCGACATCCCGGTTGATAATATCTACGCCACGCCGATACTGCTCGGAGATGTCTGGAAGCTCGATTATCCGGACCTGATTGTAGTGTCGCCCGATGTCGGTGGCGTGGTGCGGGCAAGGGCGATTGCCAAGCAGTTGGATGCAGAACTTGCCATTATCGACAAACGCCGCCCGCGGGCCAATGTGTCGATGGTCATGAATATTATTGGCGATGTTGAAGGGCGTTCATGTGTGATCATGGACGACATCGTGGATACCGCCGGCACGTTAACGGAGGCGGCAAAGGCACTAAAGGGCCAAGGTGCGGCGCGGGTCATTGCGTACTGTACGCACCCGGTGTTGTCGGGGCCAGCCATCGAGCGCATCGAGAATTCGGTGATCGATGAACTGGTGGTGACGGATACCATTCCGTTGAAGCCGGAAGCGCAGGCATGCAAGAAAATCAGGCAGATCGGTGCCGCGGAGTTGATTGCCGAGACGATCAGAAGAATTGCAGAGAGCAGCTCGGTGAGCTCTTTGTTTACGGAGTAGTAAAGCGTGGTTAGTGTGTCGTTGGATCCCCGTTTCCACGGGGACGCCTTCGGCGCTTTTGTAACAAACCATCTGGTCGCGGATGGTTTATGACTTGGAGTACAACATGAAAATTGCAATCAAAGCGGAAACGCGCAAAGTACAGGGCACGGGTGCGAGCCGCCGCCTGCGTCGCGCGGAGAAAGTACCGGCCATTGTTTATGGTGGCGGCAAGGATGCCACGGTAGTCGAACTTGACCACAATGAGATTTACCACAAACTCAAGCTTGAGGCTTTCCACGCGTCAATCCTTGACATGGAACTGGACGGTAAGAACGAGCAGGTTCTTTTGCGCGATGTGCAAATGCACGCGTGGAAGCAAAATGTCCTGCATGTGGATTTCCAGCGTGTCGCTGCGGACAAGAAAATTCACATGAAGGTGCCGTTGCACTTCATTAATGCCGACATCGCCCCAGGTGTGAAACTATCGGGCGGCATCGTGTCGCACATTATCAACGAGCTGAATATCACCTGCCTGCCGAAAGACCTGCCCGAGTTTATCGAGGTCGACTTGAGAGATCTCGCCGCGGGTCACTCCCTGCATCTTTCGAATCTCAAGATGCCGGCCGGCGTGGAATCGGTTGCGTTGATTCGCGGTGATGACCGGTCTGTTGCGACGATCATCATTCCGCGCGCGGCTGCTGTCGAAGAAGAGGCGGCACCGGCGGTGGCGGCGGCCGAGGTGCCGGCAGCGAACCAGAAAGCTAAAGAGGAGGAGGCTCCCAAGAAAGACGACAAGTCGGGCGGAAAAGACAAGAAATAATTCGCTCATTGTCGCGTTGTATATTCGAATGCCCGCGATCAATGATTGCGGGCATTTTTATTTTTGTTGTTTCGACGAAGGGGGCAGCGACTTCCGTCGAGTCTCCTCTGGTATCAATCGGCGGTAGCGCCACGCGATTAATGCAGGAAAACGCCAACTTTGAGCACACCTATCAAACTTGTTGTAGGCCTCGGCAATCCCGGCCGGGAGTATGAACAGACCCGCCACAACGCCGGATTCTGGTGGGTAGAGGCGCTCGCGCGCGAACTTGGCGCGGCGTTCAAGAAAGAAAACAGGTTTCATGGCGAACTTGCAAAGCTTGATGCGGTGTGGCTGCTGAAGCCGTTGACCTTCATGAACCGATCCGGTCAGGCCGCCGGGGCGCTGGCAAAGTTCTATCAGATTCAGCCCCATGAAATTCTCGTCGCGCATGATGAGATGGACCTGCCGGCGGGCGGATTGAAAGTGAAAATCGGTGGCGCCGCAGGCAGCAACGGCGTAAAGGACATTGTGTCTCACCTCGGCACGCGCGATTTCTGGCGCCTGCGCATCGGCGTTGGCCATCCACGCGAATTGGCGGAGAAGCTGGGTGGCGATATGACACGCGCGGAGGTCGTGGACTATGTGCTGCATCGTCCGGACAAGCAGGACCAGCATGCGATCGAAGAAGCCCTGCATCGCGCTTGCGGAGTCTGGCCGCTCATTGCAGAAGGAAACATGGAAGCGGCCATGCTTAAACTGCATACGAAACCCGCGAAAGCGGAAAAAATAACTGACAAGAAAGAAACGAAATGAAGTGTGGCATCGTAGGACTTCCCAACGTCGGCAAATCGACAACATTTAACGCGCTGACCAAGGCCGGCATCGCGGCAGAAAATTATCCTTTCTGCACGATCGAGCCCAATATCGGTATCGTCGAAGTGCCCGACCTGCGGCTGGGACAACTGTCAGGCTTGGTGAAGCCCCTCAAGGAAATTCCCGCCATCGTCGAGTTCGTCGATATCGCCGGTCTGGTGGCAGGTGCCTCAAAAGGGGAGGGCCTCGGCAACCAGTTCCTGGCCAACATTCGCGAGACGGATGCGATTTCGCATGTCGTGCGCTGCTTCGATGATCCCAATGTAATCCACGTCTCGGGCAAGGTTGATCCACTATCCGACATCGGTGTGATCGATACGGAACTTGCGCTTGCCGACATGGCGTCCGTTGAAAAGGCGTTGCACAAAGCACAGAAGAATTCCCGGGCTGGCGACAAGGAGGCGATCAAACTGGTCGCATTGCTCGAACCGATGATGAAGCACCTGAATCAGGGCGAAGCCGTGCGCAGCATGGGCCTTGACGCCGACCAGATGGCGCTGATCAAGCCCCTCAGCCTGATCACCGCCAAGCCAGTCCTGTTCGTTGCCAACGTTATCGAAGGCGGCTTCGAGAACAATCCCCTGCTGGACGCCGTGAAGGCGCATGCGGCAAAGGAGAATTCACCGGTGGTGGCGATTTGCGCAAAGATTGAGGCCGAGATTGCCGATATGCCGGACGAAGACAGGAAAGTGTTTCTCGACGACATCGGCATGACCGAACCGGGGCTCGACCGGATGATTCGCGCGGCCTACACACTGCTGGGACTGGAAACCTACTTCACAGCGGGTGAAAAGGAAGTGCGCGCCTGGACGATTCACAAAGGTTCCACCGCCCCGCAAGCCGCCGGTGTCATTCATACGGATTTTGAAAAGGGCTTTATCCGCGCCGAAGTCATCGCGTTTGACGACTACGTAAAACTGGGCGGCGAGGCGAAAGCGAAAGATGCGGGGCAAGATGCGGGTCGAGGGCAAGGAGTACATCGTGAAAGACGGTGATGTCATGCACTTCCGCTTCAACGTCTAGGCAGATTGCGGCGCCTGTTTTAGATATTTCCCGTCATATCTCGACCTGCGTGCCCAGTTCCACCACCCGGTTGGTCGGAATCCGGAAGTAGTCCGAGGCCTTGGTTGCCAGGTGTGTCATCCACACAAACAGGTGCTCGCGCCATAACGCCATCCCGCCTTTGGGCGTGGCGATCAGCGTTTCACGATTGACGAAAAAGCTGGTTTCCATCATGTCGAATTCCATGTGCTGCAGGTGGCAATCTTTCAGCATGTCCGGAATGTTTGGCGTTTCCTTGAATCCGTAATGCGCCGTGATGGTGTAGAAGCCGTGGCCCACGTTGTCAATCCAAATGTAGTCCTCCTTTGGTACGCGCGGGATGTCCTCGATGACAATGGACAGGACCACCACGCGCCCGTGCAAAACTTTATTATGCTTGAGGTTATGCAGCAGGGCATTCGGCACGCCACTCGGATTGGTGGTCATGAAAATGCCGGTGCCTTCCACGCGTGGTGTATCGGACATCGATATTGAATCGACGAACAGCTTCATGGGCATCGCGCCATCATTGACCTTTCGGCGTACGATTTCGCGTCCGCGCCGCCAGGTACTCATGATGGTGAACATGACGCCGCCGATCACCAGCGGGAACCAGCCGCCCTCCGCGATCTTGGCCAGTGTTGCCGTGAGGAACAAGAAGTCATTGGCCAGAATACCGAAGACTAGGGCGCCGGAAAACCACCGGTTCCATTTCCAGATGTAGTTCATCACGATCCATAGCAGCAAGGTGTCGATAGTCATGGTGAGCATGACGGCGATGCCATACGCGGCAGCCAGGTTCGATGAATTCCTGAAGATGACAACGAGTACGATGATGCCCAGCAACAGGCCCCAGTTGACGAAGGGAACGTATATCTGCCCGGCTTCTTTCTCGTTGGTGTATTCGATCTTGAATCGCGGCAGATAACCCAACTGGATCGCCTGCTTGGTCAGGCTGAAGGCGCCGGAGATGACCGCTTGCGAAGCAATGATGGTTGCGGCGGTGGCGAGCATGATCATCGGTATCAGTGCCCAGCCCGGCGCCATCAGATAGAACGGATTCCTGATGGTGTCCGGCTCCGCCAGCAAAAGTGCGCCCTGTCCGAGGTAATTGAGCAGCAGGGCGGGCCACACGAGTGCAAACCAGCCCAGGCGAATCGGCCGGCGACCGAAATGTCCCATGTCGGCATAAAGTGCCTCACCACCGGTTACACAAAGGACCACCGCGCCGAGCGTAATCCACGCGGCGACTTTGTATTCAATGAAAAACTGCCAGCTATACCAGGGGTTCAACGCGGCAAGAATTTCCGGGTTGCGGGCGATCTGAAAGATGCCCAGCAGCGCCAACACGGCGAACCAGACAATCATCATTGGGCCAAAATACCGGCCAACAGCCGCTGTGCCGTGGCGCTGTATCGCAAACAAACCCACCATGATGCCGATCGAAATCGGCAGGACAAATTTTTCCAGCGCCGGCGTGACGATCTGCAATCCCTCAACGGCCGACAGTACCGACATGGCAGGCGTGATAATGGCATCGCCATAAAACATCGACGCGCCAAACATGCCAAGTGCAACGACCCACCAATGGCGGCGCGTGCCTTTGCGAAAGCAGCGCTGCGCCAACGCGGTGAGGGCAAGGATGCCGCCTTCGCCTTTGTTGTCGGCACGCATCATGAAGGCCAGGTATTTCACCGTCACCAGCGCCATCATCGCCCAGAACATCACGGACAGAATGCCGAAGACCG
>JANNGY010000583.1:0-3566 GCA_031404095.1 Betaproteobacteria bacterium
CATTGGGCGGCGATCATGCGAATACTTGCATAAGTTCCAAACAGAATGAAGCACTACACTAGAAGATGGAACCCGCCGTCTCGAAACGCACACCGAAACTTATCCACCTTCCGTCCTGCCCCTGCCCACGCAGCGCGCCGACCGACGTGGTGAATTGCACCTGACGCGGCACTGCCCACCAGCGCAGACCCATTTGCGCTGCTTCCGGCAGCCCTTGCTGTCCGAAGGCTTCGGCCACCACCGTCCAGCGCGCCGAGACGTCGCTCTCGATCGCGGCCGCCCAGGTGAAGCAATCGCGGCGCACCTCATTGCCGGCCTCGCGATCGTGAATCCAGCCGGCATTGAGGTGCACGGCGGTATTGGTGTCCGCATCAAGCGGACGGGTGAAAAGTGCCGTGACCTGGGACTACCGCGTACTGAAGGAATTGCCCGAGGCGCGAACAGTCGAGGCATTGAAGCCGGCACTCCATCCGCTATCGCCGCCGATCATCAATACTTTCTTGATCGAAAACATGACGCCATCGACGCGCGCCTCGCCATCGGCTTTCGCGCGCATCCGCCAATCGCCAGTTCCGTGTCCGCGAACAAATTGCACGCCGGCACGACATCGATCTCGGTCAACCGCTTGAAACGCCGGCTTTCGAATTCGATTTGACAGGCGCCGGGATCGAGAGTGCTGGCGTCGTCGGTCACCAGTGGGGGCGAAGCAAGCACCGTCATGGAAAGACCCGTCGTGACCATGGCGCCGACGAGACCTGCGGCGTGAATCGTGGTTTTGTTATTCATTTTAGGCATGTTGTCGCAGAATCATATGATGGCCCGGCAGCATCCCTTCAAGCAGAAAAATCAATGATTCCGGGGTCAATGATTCGGCGGTCAGCGGGGGGCAGTGTCAACGTTTCGGTGAAAGAAATTTGACCCCGTCTACTTGCTTGCTCGTCTAGTTGGCAGTCGGAAGCTAACCGTATGAAATTTTCAGTTTTATTGCCACCGCAAGCAAGCGTTTGTCTCGCGTGTAGAGAGCGCAAGCGTCCAGCAGCGCGGACGCAATCAGGTGCGCATCAATCAAGCCGATGCCGAGCCCCATCAGCTTCCGGCTTTCGACAATATGCAACAACTCGCTTTCGTCGGCGACCGTTGCCTGAGGCAGATCCGCCAGCAGTTGCAGAATTTCGGCGCGCGGCTTCAGGTTGCCGAGCGCAAGCTCGCCGCGCACGAACGGGTGCATCGAGACACGACCGTTCAAGAGCAAATCAGTGAGCGGCCGATCGCCACGCCGAAAATGGTCAACCCAGACAGACGTATCGACAAGGATCATGCTGCGGCGCGGCGGCGCGGCAGTGCCTTCAGCGTTTTCTGCGTTCCGCTCAGACGCGCGAGGCGCCGCGCGCTCTCACGCTGGATCAGGGCTTGCAGTCCCTCGTGAATCAGCAACGTCCGTTCGGTTAGCCCGGTGATGAGCGCTGCTTGCGCCAGTAATTTGTCATCGATGTTGATAGTGGTTCGCACGATGTGGCCTCTTTTATGAGGGAAGACGATCATCGAAATATAGCATCAAAATCAGCATCAAACGATGTCCACATGCTACAGGGTCGGCGTCCGCAATTTACGGGCAGCTTCGATCTTCCCAGCAAAACCCTTATAAAGCCGAGCATCCACGGGCGTTTTCGCGCAACTTCACGCGCGGAGGCGTGCCGGTGCTGGTGTTATACGCTCATCGACGCCGTCGCCGCTCGGGTCCGCCGCCAAGACGCCGCCACATCAGATCTTCTCCGCCACCATCATGATCGCCCCGCACGGGCACTCGGCCTCGCACAATCCGCAACCCTTGCAGTAGTCGTAGTTGAACTCGAAGCGCTTGCCCGGCCCCAGTTTGTTGACGGCGTTGTCGGGGCAGACGCCGTAGCAGTTGTCGCACTCGAAGCAATTGCCGCACGACAGGCAGCGGCGCGCTTCGAACAATGCGGTGGAGGCGCTCAGTCCGCCCTGCACTTCATCGAAACTCGACTGGCGCCGCGCCATATCGAGCATTGGCTGCACCGTCTTCGGCGCATCGGCGTAGTACCAGGTGTTCAGGTTCTCGAATTTTGCGAGCTCGTGTTTTTCGGCAGGCCGGTAAGCTTCTCCGCGCAGCCAGGCGTCGATATTTCGCGCCGCCTTCTTGCCGTGGCCGATGGCCACCGTGACCGTGCGCTCCGAGGGCACCATGTCGCCACCGGCAAAGATTCCCGGGAAGCCGGTCATCATGTTGGAATCGACTTTCACCATGCCCTTGTCGAAGGCGAGACCGGGAACCTTGCCGAGCAGCGAGAGATCGACATCCTGGCCCAGCGCGAGGATCAACGTGTCCGCCTCGATGGTTTCGAATTCGCCGGTTGGCTGCGGAAAGCCCTTGTCGTCGAGCGCCATTTTCTCGACCGTGAAGGTGGTGTCCTCGACGCGGGTGATGGTATTGAGCCACTTCACCATGATGCCTTCCTCGAGTGCCTCCTGCAGTTCGAAATCATGCGCGGGCATCTGCTCGCGGGTGCGGCGGTAGACGATCAGGGCTTCGCTGGCGCCGAGGCGCTTGGCGGTTCGCGCAACGTCCAGCGCGGTATTGCCGCCGCCGTAGATGATCACGCGCCGGCCGAGTTGCGGCGCCTCACCGGTCTCCATGCCACGCAGCACACTGACGGCATCGAGAATGCGCGAGGCATCGCGCGCCGGAATGTCGGTGCGCTTGGCCACATGCGCGCCCACCGCCAGGAATGCCGCATCAAAGCTGCCGGCCTTCATGCTGGCCTGGATGTCGTCGACCCGCGTGTTGAGCTTGAGTTCAATGCCCATATCGAGGATGCGCTGCACTTCCGCATCGAGCACGTCGCGCGGCAGCCGGTACTTGGGAATGCCGAAGCGCATCATGCCACCGGTCAGCGGCCCGGCCTCGTGAATCGTGACCTGGTGCCCCATGCGCGCGAGGTGGTAGGCGGCCGACAGCCCCGACGGACCGGCACCGACGATCAGCACTCGCTGGCCGGTCGGCGCCGCAGATTCAAACTTCCAGCCCTGCTTGCGGGCTTCATCACCGAGGAAGCGCTCCACCGCGTGGATGCTCACGGCCTCATCAAGTTGCGCGCGATTGCACGACGTTTCACACGGGTGATAGCAGACGCGACCCATCAGCGCCGGCATCGGATTGTTCCTGGTCAGTTCCTGCCAGGCGCGATGATAGTCGCCGCTTTCGGCGTGGAACAGCCAGCCCTGGATGTCCTCGCCCGCCGGACAGGCCTGGTTACAGGGCGGCAGCCGATCGACATACACCGGGCGGCTGGTACGCCACGAACCGGTGTGATTGGCGAGGCTGGAACCGGGGTCGAGGGTGATGGCAAATGGTTTTTTCATGATCTGTACCTGATTCCATTTCCAATTAAACAATGAACAATCACTTCGCCAAAGCCCAACCACCCGTCGTGCCCGCCGAGGGGGGGGCCCCCGCCCCACAACAAAAAGGAAATTTAAACAGGGTGAGGAGGGGTGGGTGTAATGGAGTGGGGCCCCCCCGAGACAGGGACGCGAAATTTTAT
>JANNGY010000584.1:0-4222 GCA_031404095.1 Betaproteobacteria bacterium
AAACCCAACACCCCAATAGTTCGCATCGACCCCAAATACTTCCGCCCCGCCGAAGTGGAATCCCTCGTCGGCGATTCGAGCAAAGCCCGCACCAAACTCGGCTGGACCGCCAAAACCGACTTCGCCTCTCTGGTCAAGGAAATGATGCAAGCCGACCTGGAAACCGCCCAGCGCGATGCGCTTGTTTCGCAGCACGGCTACCAGACGCATACACGACAAGATTGATCCCAGGAAAAGGCGCAAGCAACTTCGTCGCGAGTTATCCAGAATTTGCGGTTTCCGCGCCTTGTGGAAGTGCGACTACACCATCCATCTCACCAGCACTCGCGCGGCGTTGGTCCGCGGTGCCCATTGAGCGGTTGCGATTCGACCTAAAATCGTTCATCATGTATCCATGCAATCATGCGGCATGAAAGGAGTTTGAATGGAAGCAATAAAAATTGTAGGTAAGAGTGGCCAGATTTCCCTGGGAAAATCATTGGCAGGCAAGGGATTTGTCCTTGAGACTCTTGCGACTGGCGACATTCTGTTGAAACACTCGGTCATTGTGCCTGCCAACGAGCAATGGCTGCACACGCCAGGCATGCAGAAAAAGCTGGCGAAGGCAGATGCCTGGATGGATAAAAATGGGGCAGTGGAAACGCCGCTTTCGCCTATCGTTCGCAAGCTGCGCCGTAGTCCGTGAGCGGTAACGATTCCAAGGTTCTCCTGGACATGAATTTTCCGGAATTTCAAGATGAATTATTTGAGCTCGACGCGGCCGAGTTCAAAAAGGTTTGCAAGACACTCAAAAAGCTCAAGGGCCTCGTGTGGAACGAAGTTTTCAGGGATTCCGGATTGAATTGGGAGCAACTCAAGAGCGCGCCTGGCAAATATTCGGTACGGTTGTCTCAATCCTACCGAGCAGTGGTTCGCCGAGAGGGGCACTTTATGCGTTTTCAGTCGTTGCATTTGGACCATGACGGCGCCTACGGAAAGAAGTAACAAACCGGTCAGCCGTATGCCCCTAAAAATTCCAGCATGACCAAAACCGCCCTCATCACCGGCATCACCGGCCAGGACGGCTCATACCTGGCGGAGTTCCTTCTCGCCAAAGGCTATATCGTCCACGGCATCAAGCGCCGCACGTCGCTATTCAACACCGATCGCATCGACCACCTGTACCAGGACCGCCACGACGAGGGCGTGCGTTTCTTCCTGCACCACGGCGACCTGACGGATTCGAAGAGCATTACGCGCGTGATCCAGCAGGTGCAGCCGGATGAAATCTACAACCTCGGCGCGCAAAGCCACGTGGCGGTGAGCTTTGAGGAGCCGGAATAAACGGCCAATTCAACTCTTTCCTCCGGGCAGGGGAAAGAGTTTTCCGGGGAATTCGTGAAGCACGCACCGCGCCAGGGAACGGTATTCCGTTGAAGCGGAAGGCGCGCTCGCTGTTGGCGCTTAACGCAGCGTCGTTGGTGAAACGCAGCAAATGAGCGCTCTCGACGCCTATAGGAACACAAAGACAATCGTGCTCATTGCGGCAAGCACCAGTTGCTGTGGTAATGTTTACCATCAGAATCAAGGGGTGGTAATTGGACATTTCCCGGCTCCTCGTACCTGAGAAATTCGAACCTCGGCAAGATTGTCAGGGTGAAAGCGCAGTGACAGAAGCGTAGATCGCCATTTGGCGCGGCGTTCGGGGCAAAAATGGCTGGAAAGGCTCACGGGTGCTGGTGTTTCATTATTCACCACTTCGCGGTATCAACCTGATATCGGTTTCAGATGGGACCCATTCATGTCCTTCCGCAGTATTTGAAACGCTGGCGGAATCCTGGCGCAACAGATGACTCCACTACCATGATCGAAATGGCAATTAGGCTGATGAATTGATGAAGATCGTTTTGACTTGCGGTCATCCGTATGGGGGGTTCCTGCGGGTACACGAGTTGCTTGCCGCGGCAGGATTGGGCCAACTTCGGCCCGCTATCAATCCGCCGATGTCTGCCACCGAACTGCGCGAAAAAATTCTTGCGACGCATGGGGTCGCCCCAGACGGCGCTGAAGGCCAGGCCCAGGTGCATCCGGGCCCGGAGTTGCGTGCCGCTGCGGAGAGACTGCTCGTCGCAAACTCGCCCGCCGAAAATTGCGGCTGGGCGGACGCCGGGAGTGTGTGGCTGCTGGATTTCTGGAAATCATTGAGTCCGGCAGTCAGGTTCGTCCTGGTGTATTCGACTCCCGAGCAGGCAATAGGAGACATGCTATCCGCTGCACAAGGGGAGCTCGCTGATATTGATCGCCTGGTCGCCGGCTGGGTTGCCAGCAACAATGAAATGCTGCGTTTCTATCATCGCAACCGCGATCGTTGCCAACTCGTCAATGTCTGCGCGGCCGAAGCGTCTCCGGCCAAATTGATTGCAACCATTTCTGCGGCCTTCAGCGTCGGTTTGTCCACCAGTGGCATTTCGACGCCCACACCTCATGCGCGGTCTTCCGCGGTAGCGGCAAGTTTGAGCCATTCGCTTATCGAAGGCTTCGATGACGTCGTTGCGCTGTATCGCGAGCTGGAGAGCTCAGCAGACGTTGAAGGTGGCGTGGCTGGAAAGACCGCAGACGATAAACAACGCGCGTGGCACGAATTCATCGCGCTGACGGCTGAACTCGATGCGGCGCGCAATGCCGCGGCCGACGAGACACAACGCAAGCAGCACGAATTTGTCGCGCTGACGGCTGAACTTGATGGCGCGCGCAATGCCGCGGCCGACGAGAAACAACGCACGCATCGCGAACTTGCCACGCTGACTGCCGAACTCAATGCGGCGCGCAATGATGCAGCCGACCAGAAAGGCAAGCAAATTGCATTGCAGGGCAAATGCGAGGCGACGGAAAAGCAGCTCGCGGACCTGCGGCGCGAACTCGAGCAAAGCCGGCTTGCGCTCAAGACTGCCGAGGAAACCGCACTTCGTTGGCAACACGAACTCTCGCAAATGCAAACGAAGAATAGTGAGTTGGCGCAGGTGAGCCAGTTACAGGTGTTGCAGGTGAAGCAGGTGCAGGAAGAGCTCGGGCATTACTTCTCCCGCTATCAGGAGGTGCTCGAATCTCACAAGGCTGATAGCCGGGAACTGGCGGTGCTCCGCCGTTTTTGGAGGAACAACCAGCCCGCCGAATCCATGATTGACCTTAAGGGTGAAATCGACGGAGACAATTGGTACTACCCGGAAAAGGACGGTCGCTGGGCGGGCCCGGCCGACGTCAGCACCCTGAATTTTCCGCGCCTTCAGGCGGGCAATTACAAGATTCAGATTGACGTTTCCGACGCAATGGAGCCGGAAATCCTGGCGGGAATGGAAGTCGCCGTGAATGGAATCGTGCTCGACCTGAAGCATCAGGGCCGCCGCTACCCAACCCGGGCGTATGCCCAGTTTTCCGTCGACGAGACCGAATTGCGCCCACTGTGGGAGATTCGTTTCAAGTTTCCCAAACTGGTTTGTCCCGCACAGCACGGATCAACGGATGAACGCTTGCTCGCGGTACGGGTCCAGTCCGTGCATCTGACCCTGCTGGATTGATGAGTCGTTCCTTTCTCTTAAATTACGTGACAGAACTCTTGTGCCGATGAAAATGCCTTTGCAAGACTGGCTCGAACATCTTCGCGGACTTGTCCCGATCGCGGGCGTTGTTCATGTTGGCGCCGGCAATGGAAATTGCGCCGAGCAATACGCTGAATGGGACGTGCCGCTTGCGGTACTCGTGGAAGCGGATGAAGACTATCGTGAAAAATTGTCGGCGGCGGCGCGCTCGCGTCCCGGGTGGCGCGCGTATATCGCAATGGTCGGTGACGAATCCGGCGAGCGCGATTTTTACGTCGCGAGCAATCCGAGCGAAAGCGGATCGCTGACGCCGGAGAGCTTCGGTGTGCTCTGGCGCAACCTCCGGACGACGGAAAAACGGCATGTCCGTTCTTTCAAGCTGGATGATTTGATCGGCATTCCATCCGGTGCGACAGCGCCGAACTGGCTGGTAATTGATTGTTTTCCCGCCGTCCCGGTGCTTCGGGGCGCTGTCGCGCTACTTGCCCAGGCCGACGTCATCCTGTCCCGGGTGATCCTGGATGAACGCGTACTGGCGCTGCCGGGTGCTACCAAAGCCGAAGTCGACGCAACATTGTCCGGCCTCGGTTACCGTTGTATTGCGACGGCAGAGGACAGGCAGCCGGCTACCGGCTGGGCACTGTACC
>JANNGY010000585.1:0-2058 GCA_031404095.1 Betaproteobacteria bacterium
CTGCCGGTTTGGGAAGAGACCATCAGGTCACGGCCGGCCAGCGCTTCGGGCACGGCACGCGCCTGCACGGGGGTCGGGTCGGTGTATCCGGCGAGGGCAATCGCTTCGCGGATCGGGGCAGCCAAGCCCAGAGTATCAAAATTCATTTTCAGTTTTTCCAAGCGCTGCCATTCCGGTAGCCGCGCAACAAGACACAAAAACGGGGCGTCGCCTCGATAACGGAAACGAGACGGCAATTTAGACCGGAAGGTGTTCTACGAAGAACGAATCAGATCAAACGCTGACGCACCATGCGGCTTCAACACCGCACCAACATCGGCGCCAACCTATTTGCGATTCGTGGGTACGGAGGCGGAGTGCCTGAGACCGGAGAGAAAAGCGGGGGGAGGAGACGATGAACATTTGCGATGCCGACTAAACTTGCTGCATCGCACAAACCGAACTATACGCGAGGGCGCTGAAAACGCCTAGGCATTTTGTGTTTCACTTGCAAAACAAGGAAACTGGCCCGGGATTTTGACTGGCTCAAGTTGCGGCGTCAGGGGCGAGCGCATCCTCATCGAAGAGATTCACGTATTGTTCATATCGATACCGGCGATTGCGGGCATATCCTGTGACCTCTTTGAGCACACTGATCGCCGCAAGTCGCGACACCAAATTGTTGGCGGCGGCGTAGCTGGTACCGGTGAGCTTGACGACGTCGGCCACCGAGATGATAGGCCGGTCATACAACGCTTCCAGTACCCGGTGCCCGTTACCTGCCGCGCGACCCAATTGTTCGGCAATGGCGGCGCGGTGTTGCTCGCGGAGGATCTGAATACGCCGCGCGGTCTCGGCCGCTTCGGCGGCGACTTCAATCACGCCTGTCAGAAAGAACGCCAGCCAAGCTTCCCATTTGCCATGGTCGCGCACTGCCTGCAGGTGTTCGTAATATTCTTGCCGGTGGCGCTTGAAAAAGTGCGACAGGTACAGCACCGGCTTGTGCAACACGTTTCGTTCGGTGAGCAGGAAGGTAATCAGCAAGCGTCCCACGCGCCCGTTGCCATCGAGAAACGGGTGAATAGTTTCAAACTGCACATGCGCCAGCGCGATCTTCACCAGTGGCGGCAGATCATCGTCGCGATGCAGGAATTTTTCCAGTTCGCCCAATGCCTCGGGCACCATATGATGCGGTGGTGGCACGAACGTCGCCGTCGTAAGCGTGCATCCTGCCGGGCCAATCCAGTTCTGACTGCGGCGCAATTCGCCCGGCGTCAGTTTGCCGCCACGCACACCGTGCATCAGTTCGCCGTGGATTTCACGAATCAGCCGCACCGATACCGGTAGCTCGGCCAGGCGCGTCAGGCCATGCTTCATCGCGCGAACGTAATTGATCACTTCGTCCACATCGCGCGGCATCGTTTCATCAAATATGTCGGCTTCTGCCGCGAGCAGATCTTGCAACGAGCTTTGTGTACCCTCAATCTGGCTGGACAGTACCGCCTCTTTACGTACATACATGAACACGAAAAGGTCCGGGTTCGGCAGCGTCAGCACCGAGCCATCAAGCCGGCCCAGCGCCCGATCCGCCTGCGAGAGGAGGCGGTGCAGATTGCCCGTCAGCAAAAGTGGCGGCATCGGCGGCAATGGTACGGGGATAAATGCCCGGTAACCACTTGGCTGGCGAATGTAGCGCCCCGTCCGTCCGGCCTCTGTCTTGATGTCAGAATCGGCACCAGCGTCAGTGCCAGAATCAGCGTCCGTCATGTGCAATCGTCCTTTGCATATGCGTTGAAACCGCACCCATGTGATAGAGAGACTTTACTATAGACTGAAACTAAGCTCCTTGTTTTAGTTTCCACGACATATGAAATAGATTGGGTGCCACAGAACTCGACGGCGGAAACCTACAACGCAACTCGAAAGGTGAAATGTCGCGGCTGGCGAGAGACCGGTTCGGCAGTACCGCGACAAAATAAAACCCTAGCACTGGTGCGGCTTTACAGACTGTTTTGACCTGGAAGCCGCGCCAATGCTGGTGTTTCATGCATGAAAATGGCAGAAAGGGCCGGCGCCTTG
>JANNGY010000586.1:0-3018 GCA_031404095.1 Betaproteobacteria bacterium
AGGTCTGGTCGAGGTCGGCTTTTCGAAAGAAGAAGCCAAGGATCTAAAGCTTTATAAGGGCAAAGGTTGCGAGACCTGCAACAAGACAGGTTTTAAGGGCCGCGTTGGCCTGTACGAAGTTATGGAGATCACGGATGAACTCCGCGAACTCATTATTATTGGCGCTAGCGCAATGGAACTACGGAGAAAGGCAATTGAGGTCGGCATGATCACGCTTCGCGAATCAGGGCTGTGTAAAATTCGCCAGGGCATCACGACGATCGAGGAAGTAGTCAAGGAAACGGTCATATAGGTATTCGGAGGAAATATGGTAGTCAGGGCAATTGCATTATCGTTGGCATTATTGATCGGGGGCATGGTGTTGATACCGCTCGCGACCGATCAGGCTGAGGCCGGACCGCGAACGAAAAAGTCCAAGAAACGCGGTTGGAAGGGCGTCAAGAAATATTCGAAGCGCTGGTGGCAGCTCTATCGGGCTCAGGAACGCCGTAAAAAGCTGCGGGCGAAAAACCGTCGTTTCCTGAGGCTGCGCCAGTTGCGTTTGGCCCAGGTGCGAACCGCACAGAACTATACGCCGGTTGCTAAGACTAAAACATCATCGGCAACACCGACAGCGTCCGGTTCGACGGCTCCGGCGATCCTGCCGTCCGGCGATGCCGCACCGGCCGGTTGGAGCCCCGCTCTGACGTCGCCGGCAGAATTGCAGTTTCGTGTAGATAACTCGGCAGGTGATCAGGTCGGTTCGGCATCGACAATCGACTGCAGAGTGAACGAAATCGCCAGCAGGACAAACGGGCGAGAACGCAGGAGACGGCCGACCGGCATAGTCAGGTTGCGCGGCGCCGGACGGGAAGGGGAGTGCCGTGGCAGGAATAGCAGGTAGCAGAGCAGGCAACCCGCCAGTTGCAGCACGGCGAGTCCGACGAACGCGCCGCGCCAGCCGAAATTGGCCAGCAGCAGCGTGGTCAGCGGCCAGAAAACGGTACTGGCCAGGCCCCCCAGCAACGTCACCACGGTGATGCGCCGTCGATAGTCGTCCGGATAAGCGCGGATCAGGTAAGCAAAAACAGACTCATACAGCGTACATGCCATGCCCGCGCCGATCAGCGCCCACACCGCATACAGTTGCCAGACCGATTCGATGGCTGCGTGCAGCAGCATTCCTGTCACGGTAATGAGCGTGCCGCCGACCAGCACCTGGAAGTGACGGCCGCGATCGATGAGGATGCCGACCGCGACCGCGGTGAAGCCCATCACCAGCAGGCCGAGGCTGTATGCGCCGGCGGCGGTACTTCGGGAAATGTGCAATGCCGCCTGTACCGGCTCCATCAGCACGGCATAGGCGTAGTAGCAGCTGCCCCACGCGACGAGTTGCGCGAATGACAAGGCAAGCAGGAGTGTTTCGTCGGCGGAAAGCTTGCGAGGTTTCAATGAGGCGCCTTGATTGGCGACTCAACGATTTCCTGTGTCGCAACGATGCTATGCCCGTTGCTCAAGATACATCCACAACCTTGAGCCCAGCCTTTCGCGCCGCCGATAGCTGCCGATGGTCGGCAGACACAAATTTGTCGGGTCCGGAGGCGAGCGCACAGGCCACATGAAGCGCATCCATGGCCCTAAGCGGGTGCGACTCCAGCAGCGACACAACGGTGACTAAAACGCCGGAAGTGAGCTGGCAAACATCGGCGTCTGCCAAATCGGCCATCGCGTCACGTTTCAATTTTCGGTATTGCGCTTTGGTGAGCTTCTTTTCCCGAACGAGCCGGGACAACGTTGAAATCAGTTCCGGGAGGCAAATCACACTGACGACAAGGCTATTCGCCTGTTGGCACAAGGCTGATAATTTTTCCGATCCCTGCTCCGCGACGTAACGTTTTGCCAGCGCCGACGTATCCAGAAAAATCTTCACGCCGATTCATCCCGATCACGTACAAGTTCACGGCTCAAAGAAAGCCCTTTGACCACTAGCGGCGCCGCAGGGCTTTTCCACGATGGCACCTCGGCGCGGATCGGCACTATTTCCGCAATCGGTTTGCCGTTGCGGGTAACGCGAACCGACTTTCCGGCCTCGACGGCGTCAAAATAGTGCTTGGCGCGATTGCGAAATTCGGTGAACGTCACGTCCGGCATGCGGCCTCCTGTACAGAAATATTAATCATAATGTACAGAACTGGCCATTGTGTCAATAACCGACCTTCGCCATTGGCATTCATTCTTGCCTTTTGCCGCACGAACTCCTATGATTGTTGAATTACTCAACAATCATAGGATTCCTTCATGGCGACGATGAATTTCAGCATACCGAATGACGTGAAAGAGCGTTTCAACCAGACTTTCGTTAACGCCAACAAGAGCGCGATTGTCGCGCAACTGCTTGAAGAAGCAATCGAGCGCGCCGAACGTAAACAGCGTAGCGATTTGGCAATCCAGCGAATTCTTGCGATTCGCAAATCGAATGAGCCTTTGTCGTTGAGAATTATTTTGCGTACGCGTGACCAAGTTCGTGCGGCGTCGGGCGCCGCTCACGGGCGCGCCCGGAAGTGAATTCATATGTGATCGACGCCAGTGTCGCGGTGAAATGGTTTATTCCCGACGCCGCCGTCGAGGCCGATGTTGATCGGGCAATACAGCTACTCGTCAGTGCGCAACGAGGTGATGCGCGATTTCTGCAACCGCCGCATTGGGTGAGCGAGGTAGCCGCAGTCCTGGTGCGCCTCGCGCCCAAGGCGGCAAATCCGTCAGTGGAGGCTTTGCTGGCACTCGCGTTCGTAATTACAGAATTTGATGTCGCTCATTACCAGCGCGCCATTTCAATCGCGTTGAAGCTGGATCATCATCTTTTTGATACGCTCTATCACGCTGTCGCGCTGGAGGAAAAAGCGACGCTGATCACCGCCGACAAAAAGTATTACGACTACATGATGCAGTACTCTCCCTACGACAATGTGCGCTCGAGCGATGTGCCGGCGCTATTTGTCACCGCAGGCCTTAACGACCCACGCGTCACTTACTGGGAAC
>JANNGY010000587.1:0-8514 GCA_031404095.1 Betaproteobacteria bacterium
GCGGCGGAGAGTCCGTCTGCAAAGCAACCATCGGTTTCGGTGATGACGAGCAATTGTTTCTTATCAGGCGGAGTTTCAAAGCCGAGAGCCGACATACCAGCCAGCCCCAGCCGCACACCGAGGATCTGGCGCGGGCAGAGGTGGGAATGGTCGCGGGAGGATTTTTCGAGGAGGGGTTGAATGTCCATATCGGGTCTCCAAATCAAAAGGCTGTCTCATGGAAAAGAGACAGCCTCATTAATTCGAGATTGATCTCCTTTCCAATGCGGGGGGCAAAAGTGTTTCCACTTCCACCTGGACGATTTTGTACCGCGACACGCTTCGCGATGTCGCATTGGGCGAGATAAATCTCGCGGTACGTTGATCGTCTGTCCTGATTGCCATGCTGTGAAGTGTAGGCACACAGGTTTCGGAGTTTGATTATTCAGTTGTTATTCAGTCTTGTTCTTATCGTCGCCGTTCAGTCCTGTTTTGAAAGATCGAACGCCAGAGCCGAGTTCGCTGGCAATTTTGCCGATGCGGCCAACGCCGAAGAGCAAAACAAGAATCACGAGGATAACAATTAGTTCAGTTTGTCCGAGATGGAACATATTATCTCCAGTCACATTGTTGGAGGCAGTTACCCGCCTCCAACAATGTGTTTACGTGTCTACGTGTTTCCCTGTCTACTTACCTACATCTTTTCCACCTTCACCATGGTATCGTAGAATACCGCACTGGCGCCCACCGGATCGGTAAGGCACATATCGGGAAAGATCGGGTCGGTACGCATGGCGGCGTTGGCATGAATGCCTTTGACGCGGCGCGGGTCGCCCTTGATCAGCGCGCCGTCAATCACCACGTCGGTACTGCCGGTTGCCCAGTGGCCATGGCCGAGGGAGAAGGTAACCACGCCGGGGCGCAAACCTTCGATGATCTTGACCTTTCCGGCAATGGGGCGCTTGCCGACGGCCGCTCCGAAGTCCCACTCGCCCTCCGGGTTGGTGGCTGAGACGATTTTCACTACATCGTCGTTCTTCAAGCCAAGCCGCGCTGCATCCAGTGAGTTTAGTTGTACGCTGTTCTCTGGCGACAGCGCCAAAAGCCAGTAATTGGTAATGGTGCGGGCTTTGGTGTGATAAACCTCGCGGTGTGTGATCAGACGCAGGTCATATTCGGCAGAGTCTTGAATCGGTTTGCCGGAGAGGTCGAACGGGCCGGGCAGGTACACCGCGAGGCCTTGGTAATGTTCGCCGGTGAGGGCGTTCTTCACGCCGACCGTTTTCTCTTGATACAGATTGATCTGCTTGCCATACTTATTTTTCAGTTTTGTGCCATCAAAGGCCTTGGCGTAGTCCTGGAAGCGGCCGCCGCGATTAAGCACGTAGACGACTTTGCGCCACCATTCATCACCGGCGGAGGCGCGCCAGCGTTCGAGATCAAATACGCTGGGCGGCAGGAAACGCCGCGCTTCGGTGAAGATGCGGACTTCCTCATCGTCGGCGTCGGGCAGGAGCTCGCCGGGCTCTTTCTTTTCGGCGTCAGGCTTTTTATCGCCGAAGGCCAAGTTGGCGACCATCTTGAGATAGAAGTGATCGGGATGCATGAGATCGCCCGCATCACCCAGTCCGCCCGGACCAACACCCGGCAATTCCAGTTTCTCGGCGATGCCCAGTAGCAACGCTTCCAAACTGCAGGGCATTTGCTGGCCAAAGACCGTTACTTCATCCACCAAAGGCGCCACCGCCGGGTTGCGGACAGGCATCACCTTCCATGGCATCGAAAACTGTATCCCGGCCATTTCCCAGCGTTCGAGGTTCGAGAGATCGGGGAAGATGTAGTCGGCGTACATCGAAGTCTCACCGATCAGGATGTCGTTGGCGACAACCAGCGGGATCTTCTTCGGGTCGCGCAGGATCTCAATGTTTGTATGGCCTGCGGGAAGGGAATAGGTTGGCGCGCCCATGTAGATAAAGGCGGCCTTGATCGGATACGGGTAACCGTCAGCGGCGGAGGTCAGGATTTCCTGATAGATATCCGAGGCGAGCGGGTACCACTGACGTTTGGCCGGGTAGCCATCTTGCGCGAACAATGTGCTATCCTCGTATTTGACCTCGGAGCGAACGATGTTAATCCCGAACGGTGTCGTCTTGCCATTGGTGAGCTTGCCGAGGTTGAACGGCTGGCCGTCCTTGCTCCCAGTGTGGTCGTAGGCGAAACCGGTGGTCATGCCGCCCGCATAGTCATAGTTGCCGATCAGCAGGTTGAGCGAGTTCCAGGCCACGATGTTGTAAAAGCCGTTGGAGTGCTGTGAAGCGCCGCGATGCGGTTCGGCGGCGGCCCTGCGCCCGTAGTTGGTGAACTCGGCGGCCACTTCGGCAATATCGCTGGCGCGCAAGCCGCTGATCTCAGCCCATTCATCCAGCGTTTTGCTATTGGCCGATTCCCAGAGCAGTTGCAGGCTGCTCTTGACGCGGATGCCGTTGACGGTTGTGTCCACAAGCAGGTCGCCTTCGGCGGTGAATTCCGGTTCAACAGCGTTCGGGTCGAAGGTGATGGTCTGGTCGCCGCGCAACGTGACGAACGGGTCGAACAGCCATGTTCCCGAACCATCCGCCTTTTGGCGTTCTTCGGGTTCCAGCCCCAGGTCTGAGCCGCGCAAGAACTTGCCCGCTTCGCCCTTTTCATCTATCTTGATTAGCCAGGAAGCATTGCTCCAGGTGGGTTCTTTGTCAGCGGAAGCGGCGGCTTTGTTGGCGTTCTCCAGAAATTTGACATTGTGCTTGTTGTTCTGCAGTACCTGCTGGATCAACGCCAGTGCCAGCGCGCCCTCGCTGCCTGGGATGTTTGGCAGCCACTTCCAGGCTTTGGAAGCAGTCTTCGAGAGGCGCGGGTCCACCACTACATACTTCAGGCCTCTTTCGACCAGGCCGGTGGTAATGCGCGGAGAGCGGTTGGTCGGTCCCTGGCTGGCCTCGAACGGGTTGACGCCGATGAAGATGATGAACTGGCTGTTGGCTGAGTCCACCTGCCAGTAGAACTTCTTGCCGTCTGCCCACTTGCCTTCCACGAATTGCTCGCTCATCGCCTTGCCGGCGAAATAGACCGAGCCGTTGCAGACGGTGGTATGGCCGATGCGATTGGTCGTGCCGAACCCGCTACCGATGACACGGCTGATGAAGTCACTGCGGCCACCCTTGAGGCGGCCCCAGAAGAACAGCAGTTGATTGTTCTTCGGGCCGAAATCGGGATGATCGGGATCAATTAACTTGTCCAGGTCTTTGGCAAAAGTGGTTTTGAATTCCTTCACCAGCGCGGCCTTCTTGTCCTTATCCTTCTCGGCCAGGATCTTTTTGACGAAGTCGGACATGGCTTGGGCCACTTTGGAATCGCGCAGGGCATAGATGTCTTTCAGCCCTTCGACAGGACCTTCGCCGAACAAGTCACCGCCCTCGATGATTTCGGTCAGCGCGGTGTCAAAGTCCATGGTCACCCACTCACCGCCGCCGCGCGGGGTGCCGGGTTTGCGCTTGACAACTTTCACCAGACGATAGGGATCATAGGTGGTCTGGATGGAAGCCTGACCTTTGGGACACAGCGCGCCTTCGGTTTTCGCCATGTCTGTAATGGGCGTTTCGTAGGCGACGTGCGGCACCATGTTAAACGGGTTGTAGGGGTTGCCGTCCACCTTGGCGATGACGCCGTCCAGCAGTTTGACTTTGAGGCCGCACTGTGTGTTGCATTGCTGGCAGACGGTGTAGATTTGATTTTCCGCCAGCGCCAGGGTATAAGCCGCCTGCTCATTGCCCCCGGCCATCACCTCATTCACTTTGGGCAATGCGCCCAAGAAGGCAGTCGCCGCGCCCGCGGCGCCGGAGAGTTTCAGAAAATCACGGCGTGATAGTGAACAATCTTTTGGGTGAGTATTAATTTGTTCTGACATGTTAACCTTCCATTTCAAGTTTGCGCATTGGCAACAGGTAATAACCGGTGAGGAAAATTGCCAATCCAACCCCTAATGCAAAGGCAACCACCTGCCATTCAAGCATCGTGGGCGCATACCCAAGTTGCAATCCAAATCCAGTAAAGGCATCGGCGCCAGTAAGGGTATCTGCAGTCTGCCCGGCAATAATGATATTGAACGGGACTGCCGCGAAAGATACGAATACGAGGCTGGCTGCTATGCCGATAACACGCGTTGCCTTTGGCCACACAAACAACAGGATGGACGGAACCAAAACGCCCAGCCCGATATACAATGCCCAGAATGTCCATTGCTGAGGGCCAGCGACAATCATCTGAATGGCATTAGCCTGGGCAGGAGCATTGGAGTTGAGGGAAATCAATCCTGAGAAAGCCGAAGCCATTGCGCCAAAGATGAGCAGAGCCAGGGTCAACTTGCCCAGATTGCCTGCAGTTGCGGCATAGGATTCTTCTGATTTTGGCGCAAAGCACACAAAGAGCGCGGTTACCAGCCCACTGCCTGCGACCAGAGCGAAGATGAGAAAGTACAGCGGGAGCGCACTCATTTGCCAGAACGAACGGGCCGAGTTGGCGCCAAAGATGCTTCCCACAGTACCAAGCAATGCAACACCCACCGGCAGGCTGAGCAATGCCAGTACTTTCAAGGCTTTATTTAATCTTTCAGGTTTCCTGGAACGATTAGCCAAAACGACCAACGCCAATTTGACCAGCAGGAAGACCAAATAGATCAAGTGGAGCCATATCATCCATGCCATAAACGAACCAAAGTTTGGACTGGTGATTGTGTTCATAAAACGGAATGGGTGACCGAGGTCAAGACCGATCAACATCAGAGCCGGAGCAAGGGTGGTGAAGGCTGTTAGATAAGCCAGTCCTTTGATCGCTTTGAGACTCTTGAAGTCGAATACATAATGGAGAGTGGTGAATATCAACACTGAACCAACTTCGAGCCAGACCAGATAAACATAAATGGCAACCCACAGTCCCCAAGGGACATTACTGCCATAACCTACCTGCTCGTGACCAGTTTGGAAACGCCCAATCAATCCACTCAGTCCGCCGCCAAGCAATGCCAGGGCGATCAGGATGAACAAAGCAGCGTTCCATGACTTTTTAATGTCAAATTTCTTAGTAGCCATTGGATTAACTCCTGTTAGACCAAGTAGTAGACGCGAGGCTGAGTGCCAAGTTCTTCTTTGAGTCGCATGACATTCGAGCTGGTGATAAGATCAGCAACCAGCGAATCCGGGTCATTGGCGTCGCCAAAGTAGGTGGCGCGTCCGATACAGGTGGTGGTGCAAGCCGGCAACATGCCTTCCTTCAAACGGTGCAGGCAGAAATGGCACTTGCGTACATTGCCCACCGGTGAATCTTTTCGATTCAGGCGCCGGCGTTCATCGCCATATTCATAAGTCGCAGCCCGTTCATAGTCATCGGCAACTTTTTGACCAACGATGACCCCGGCCATTTCAGGCATGTTGTCATTATAGGTTTTGCCAAAATCGAATGTTCGGGCGGAATATGGGCACGCGATGATACAGGCGCGGCAACCGATGCACTGGTCATAGTCCATGACAACAACGCCATTTTCGTCCTTGTACGTGGCATAGACCGGACAGACCGGAGTACAGGGCGGTTCATCGCATTGCATACACGGTTTGGGCAGGAATGAGCGCGTCACATTGGGGTATATCCCAGTCTCTTTTTCCAGCACAGGGCGATATACCACCCCAGGCGGGAGTTTGTTCTCAGCCACGCACGCAATGGTACAGGCATGACAACCCACGCACTTGCGCAGGTCGATCACCATCACCCAGCGGCGATCCTCAGGCGCCTTTTCCAAAGCGCGCTGAAGTTCTTCGTGCATGCGGACGAGAACATCTTTCGGTTCTTGAGCCATAGAGAAGCCTCCATCAAAAATTTTGTCGGATCAATTCCGATAATTCCACTATTATTTTCCCGCTATTGGCTTGATTGCAACAGCGGGAAAAGTTGGATAGTTTTCTGGGGATTGTCGGGAAAACCCTTACACAAGCAGTGATATTCGACAGAGGAAAATATGACAACCTTCATATTCATATTTTTGAATATGATGTATAATACATTCAGGTAAATGAATATGAAAAAACAATCCCTCACTGAAATTTCAGAAAAAATTGCCATACCACTGACCGCCATCGCTTCGCCGCAGCGCATTGCCATCCTGATCGCCATAGGGAGTGGTGAAGCCTGCGTATGTCATCTTGAGACCTCACTTGGCTGGCGGCAGGCATACATCTCTCAACATTTGATGTCTCTTCGCAAGGCGGATATATTGCAGGACAGGCGCGAAGGCCGCTACGTTTTCTACCGACTAAAAGACGCTTCTCTTCTGGATCTGATCACTGTCGCCGCCCAATTGAGCGGACTCTCCGCTGAATCCGTTTCCACGCTCATTAATACCCGAATCAATCCATCCTGTGAATGTCCGCAATGTTCACCCATCTTAATTGCTGCAACGAGCCTATAACCCATGACCACACTTGTCCCATTATCAATGCCCCACACGAACAAACGATTATTCACAGCATTAGCCATTACCGCACTTGCGTGGCTGGTCGCCTACAATACCATTCAACCCCTCGCGGACTGGATATCCTATTCCGCACTTGGCCTTGCACGCGATTCGCGCTTTGGCGAATCACTGGCATTCTTCCTCTATGATGTGCCAAAGATTTTGCTCCTGCTATCCGGCATGGTCTTTGCCATCTCCATTATTCGCACCTTCTTCAGCACCGAACGGACTCGCACCATGCTGGGCGGGAAACGCGAGGGTGTGGGGAATGTCTTTGCAGCCATGCTCGGCATTGTGACGCCGTTCTGCTCCTGCTCCGCTGTTCCACTCTTCATTAGGCTTTGTTGAATCAGGTATACCGCTCGGCGTGACATTTTCCTTCCTCATCGCCGCCCCTACGATCAACGAGGTGGCTGTCATCATGTTATTTGGCTTATTCGGCTGGAAGGTCATTGCCAGGTCCACAGCGCGGTCTTGGACGCGGTCCTATCCAATTCAGACAGTAGAGACCAGTTCGCACCTGCCTGCTTCCACCACCACTCCTCTTTTCCAACCTCGCCATACAAAATCGTCATCTTGACCGGATTCGTGGCTTGGCGCAGCTTTACGCCACCGAGCCAACAAAAAATGGTGCAGTGGAGGATAAGCCGTCATGCTCTTATCGACGCGACGCAAATTTATGGCTGGGTCGGGATCTGCACTCGCACTCACGGCGGCGAGCCTGCGCGGTGGTCCGGTGTGGGCTGCGATGGGGCCGAATGACAAATTCGATCTTCTGATCAAAAACGGCGAGGTCCTGGACCCGAGCCAAAATCTGCGGGCCAAGCGCGACGTCGGCATTAGATACGGTGTCGTCGAAGCGCTCGAGGCTGACATTCCGGCCGAAAAGGCGCTGAGAGTTCTCGATGCCAAGGATAAACTCGTCACGCCGGGCCTGATCGATCTGCACTCGCATGTCTATCCGTACGGCCCGGCGATCGGCATTCCGGCCGACGAACTGATTTCGTTCCAGGGCACCACAACAGCTGTCTCCGCTGGCGATGCCGGCGCAAACAACTTCGCCGCCTTCCGCCGTCACATCGTGGCGCAATCGCGTACCCGGCTCTACGCCTATATCCACATCGCTAACTTTGGCCTCGCGGCATTTCCGGTGCCGGAACTTTACAACATCGACTTCGCCCAGGTGGATGCAGCTGCGAAAGCCGTGGCCGAAAACGCCGACATCGTGATCGGCATCAAGGTGCGCATGTCGGAGAATGTCATCGCCAAGCACGGAACGGAGCCGTTGAAACGCGCAATTCAGGCTTGCGAGAAGGCCGGCAGCGGGGCCAAGTTGATGGTCCATATCGGCGGCGTGGAGACTGGCAAGCTGATGTCGGACATTCTGGATCTGATGCGGCCGGGCGATACGCTGACACACGCCTACTCCGGTGCTCCCAATCTAACGAACGTGTTCACAAACATCGTCCAGGAAGGCAAGCTCATCCCGGCGGCACTCTCGGCCAAACAGCGCGGCGTGATCTTCGATGTCGGCCATGGCGGCGGCAGCTTCGACTTCACGGTGGCGGATGTTGCGATCCAGGGCGGTGCTGGACCCGACACGATCTCGTCCGACATTCACGTATTTTCGGCCAACACGCCCGGCATGCCGTACCTGCCCTGGGTGATGAGCAAGTTCCTGACCATGGGCCTCACGCTTGAACAGGTGGTGGCGATGGCGACGATCAATCCGGCGAAAGTGATCAACCGGACGCCGAAACTCGGTACGCTGCAGGTCGGCGCGCCGGCCGACGTTTCGGTGCTGGAAATCGTCGAGGGTCCGGTTGAGTTCGTCGACACCCGCAATAACAAGCGGCAGGGCAAGATGCATCTCAAGCCGGCCAACACGGTGATCGCGGGTGTGCCCTACGGACGCCCCTATCAGTCACCGTTCGCGGTGCGCTAGGGAATGCCGTTGATTGCGTCAGGGTCGCGGTAAAACGAGAGGCGGCGCGATT
>JANNGY010000588.1:0-2216 GCA_031404095.1 Betaproteobacteria bacterium
GCGCGGCCTTCTTGCCGATGCCAGTAACAGAGGCGAGCAACGCGCCGAACTCCTGCGTGCCAAGGCCCTGGGCGGCCAGGTCGGCATGGATGACATCGATTGTGTTTACGCGCAAAACGCCAAATACGCCTTTCAGGGTCATGTAGGCGGAGATGCCGAGGAATACAAACACCACCACCGATTTCACGTTGCCCCCGCCGATGCGCACCAGGGTGCGGCTGCCGCACCCGCTGGACAACGTCATGCCGATACCGAACAGGAAGCCACCGAGCAGGTAGGAAAGCCAGGTCACATTCGGGCGCACGTAAAACGCCTTGGAAAGGTCGATCAATCCAAAAGCGTAAAGCGCCTGCGCACCGATAATCGCGACGGCCATCGCCAGCACCCACATCCGCATGCGTGAAAAATCGCCCATGTTGACGATGTCCGCGACGGCGCCGAGGGTACAAAACTGGGTGCGCGCGGAAATCGCGCCGAGGACAAAGGCAATGGCAAAAGACAGCCAGGCAACGGTGGCGGCGAGATTGGACGAGTTGCTCATGAATCGCGGGTGGTCTGGTGCGGGAAGGGGGTCATTTTACGCGTTGTGCATTGGGCGGCCAAACGGGAGGGCGCAATCCGCGAAAGTAAAGCTGTCGTCCCAGCGGGGACCCAGTCCACTTCATTATCTGATCATGATTTTCTTAAATACCAGTACGAAATGAGGTTGGCAGGACTGGGTCCCAGCCTCTGGGACGACAGCTTTCCTTGCGCGGAGCACTCCTCCCTTTTTAAAGGGAGGCCGGGAGGGATTTTCGGTGGTCGCACAATGATTACATCCTGAATCCCCCTCGCTCCCCCTTTTTCAAAGGGGGAAGTGCTACCTGATGGGCACTCGTCGTCGCGGAGCACTCCTCCCTTTAAAAAGGAAGGAGTACATCAGGGAATCGATCAAATTTGCCTATGTTACCGAGGCATACCGCGTCGGATCCTCAACTCCCGCCGCGATAAATCCTTCCCGCCGCAACCGGCACGAATCGCACACGCCGCACGCCTTGCCGTCGGCATCCGCCTGGTAGCAGGAAACCGTCAGCGCGTAATCCACGTCGAGACGCGTGCCTTCGCGAACGATTTCTGCCTTGCTCATGCGGATGATGGGCGTGTGAATCGTGAGGGGCGAGCCCTCCACCCCTGCGCGGGTGGCCAGGCGGGCCATGGTTTGAAAGGCGGCCACATAATCCGGCCGGCAATCGGGATAGCCCGAATAATCGACGGCATTCATGCCGGCAAATATATTCGGCGCATCGAGTGTCTCGGCCCAGGCCAGGGCGAGCGAAAGAAATATCGTGTTGCGGGCAGGAACGTAGGTAACGGGAATGCCGGTCGTCGGCGCGGTGGGTACGGCGATGTGGCGGTCGGTGAGTGCGGAACCGCCCCAACCGGTCAGGTCAAGGCTGACCACGCGATGTTCACGCGCACCGAGCGCCTTCGCGACCCGTGCCGCGGCCTGCAATTCCGAGCGATGGCGCTGGCCGTAGTCGAACGATAGCGCGTAGCATTCGTAATCCTGTTCGTGCGCCATCGCCAGTACCGTGGCGGAATCGAGGCCTCCGGAAAGCAGTACGACCGCTTTCCTGGTTTCTACCGGACTGCCGCTCATACGCCCCTCGTTTCGCCCCAGAGGATCTTGTGCAACTGCAATTGCATGCGCACCGGCAAGGCGTCGCGCAGAATCCAGCCGGCCAGTTGCGCCGCTTGCACTTCGCCGAACGAGGGCGAGAACAGTACCGTGCAGAGACCGGCCAGGTTCTTTTCCTTCAGCGTTGTCGCGGCCCAGGTGTAGTCGGCCTCGCTGGTGATCACGAATTTGATTTCATCTTTCGGCGTGATGAGCGCCATGTTTTCCCAGCGATTTTTTTCACACTCGCCCGAGCCGGGCGTCTTGATGTCGACGATGCGCGAGACGCGCGCATCTACGCCGGCGATATCAATGGCGCCGCTGGTCTCCAGCGAGACCGAATAGCCCGCATCGCATAGCCTGGTCAGCAGCGAGAGGCAGTTGCGCTGCGCCAGCGGTTCTCCGCCGGTCACGCAAACATAGCGGGTTGGATGGCTTGCTACCTCCGCCAGCAGATCGTGGAGTGGCCGGGTTTTGCCTTCGTGAAACGCATAAGCGGTATCGCAATAGCCGCAACGCAACGGACAGCCCGTCAAGCGAATGAATACGGTCGGCAAAC
>JANNGY010000589.1:0-7654 GCA_031404095.1 Betaproteobacteria bacterium
ACGGACAACACGAAGCTGGCAATGTTTTTCATGGGGATGTCTCCGGATGATGAAGCGTGGAATCAGTGATGGTTCGTAGACGTTGTGCGTCAGGTGGTCCACATACTCGAGCCCGACGCCTTTCGGATCGGGGTCGGTACCTGGGACCGGCACGAAATCGACGTCGTAAATAGTGCGCGGGCCGTAGCGGTCGATGAGATAGAGGAGCGAGCCGCCGATGCCCTGGATCGCCGGGATATTCAGCTCCATCGGACCCACCGGGCCATCGTATGGCCGGGCGCCAAGCTCCACGGCGCGCTTGAATGCGGCCGACGCATCCTTGACGCGAATGCCGAAGGCGCAGGCCGACGGGCCATGTACGCGGGCGAAGGATTGCGCGAACGAGTCCGGTTCGGCGTTGACGATGAAATTGATGCCGCCTTGCTTGTACAGTGTCACGCGCTTGCTGCGGTGGCGCGCGACCGCCGTGAAGCCCATGTTTTCGAACAGGCGGCCGAGCGCCTCGGTATCGGGGGCGGTATATTCGACGAACTCAAAGCCGTCGGTGCCCATCGGGTTGTCAAACAAATCCATCGTCATCTCCTGCCGCTGTTCATGGCCCGGGAATCCGGACCCGGGAGAACAGCGTATGAAACACTATCGGTTCGCCGCCGCACCCGTGAAGCCGGACAGGATTTGCTATAGATTGGGCGCAGGGCGTGTTATTCGCCGCGCCGACGTGCCAAGCGCGACCTTAGTAAAAACGGGCCGGAATGGGGGAACCGCGACGTTTAACAACGATCCAAATTTCAGACCGGAACGCGCATTGGCGATCCGAATCGTGTGTTGAATTAAGGAGGTGTGCCATGGGCCGTAGTTTACTCGCTTCCATTTTTGCCGCAACTTTCCTGCTGCTGTCCGGTTGTGCCACCGTGACCGGACCCGAGCGCCCGCCGTTCACGCTCGAGCAGATTGTCGAGCTGGCCAAACAGGGCAAGGATGCCCCCACCATCATCGGCAGCATTCAGCAGGCGCACACGGTGTTCGACGTGACCGCATCGCAATACGCCAAGCTCTCGCGCGAAGGCGTGCCCGACGCGGTGCTTGATTTCATGCAGCAGGGACAACTGCGCATGGCCGAGCGGTTCGGTCGCCGCGAAGCCTGGCAGGACATGTGGATGTACGGTGGCTGGGGCTATGGTCCGATGTGGTATCCGCGAGGATATTTTGGCTACGTGCACGGGCGGCCGTACGCGTATCAGTGGTAGTGGCGGATTTTTTTGCTGAACGCAATTTGCCTGATGCGAAATGAAGGCAGCAAGCGTTTAAACCACAGAGACCACAGAGACCACAGAGACCACAGAGAACACGGAGGAAAAGCGTGAGGGTCTCTCCGTGTTCTCTGTGATCTCTGAGTTTAAAGAAGTTTTTCGATGTGCCCGTGGACCAGCCAGTGCCGTAGATCGGGTTGCCGCAGGCTACCGGACAGTGTCGTGCCGGGATTGAGGGATCGTCAGGGTGCCTGCGGCAACCTGACCTAAATGCTGAATCGCGCCACACAAAGGGGAACTTCTCGAAACCTCAAAACTTCGTCATTCCAGCGAACCGCTCCAAAGGCGGCGCCGGGCTGGAATCCAGTCCATTCGTATATTCAATAACTTGGACGGGACTGGGTCCCAGCCTACGCTGGGACGACGGGGTGTTAAGAAGTTCCCAAAAGCCAATCACCAGCAACGGCGAGGCTTCGCAGACTAAAAGCGTCCGGAAGCCGCGCCAGCGCTTGATTGTCGCCTCCAGAAGGGCGGGATGATTTACCTGCGGCACGTTTATCTCTATGCTTGGCAATCACCAATCCGGGCAACCGACCCGAAAAAATAACCGAGGAGAATTCTATGAAATTCGTCGCGCGTCTGTTATTCATCTTGTCGACCGTCGTCATGGCGCTCACAGGATTTCAAGCCAGTGCCCAGGGGGCCGCCGCCTACCCGAACAAGCCGATCAAGATCGTCGTGCCGTTCCCGCCCGGCGGCGCAACCGATATCCTGGCGCGTGCCATTGGTTTTGAATTACAAAAAGCCTGGGGCCAGAGTGTGGTCATTGAAAACAAGCCCGGCGCGGGCGGCAATACCGGTGCGGACCTGGTGGCGAAGTCCGTGGCGGATGGCTACACCCTGCTGATGGGCACGGTCGGCACCCACGCCATCAACATGAGCCTTTACGCCAAGATGCCCTATGACGCGGTGAAGGATTTCGAGCCGGTGGTGCTGGTGGCGGGTGTTCCCAACCTGCTGGTGGTGCATCCGTCGGTGAACGCAAAATCGGTTGCTGAACTCACTGCGCTGGCGAAAGCGCAGCCCGGCAAGCTGAACGTGGCCTCCAGCGGCAACGGCACCTCGATCCACCTGGCGGCGGAACTCTACAAGCAGATGGCGGGCGTCGATATCGTGCATGTCCCGTACAAGGGGAGCGCACCCGCGGTAGCGGATTTGCTGGGCGGGCAGGTGCAGATGATGTTCGACAACCTGCCGGTGTCGTTGCCGCACGCAAAAGCCGGCAAGCTGCGCCCGCTGGCGGTGACCAGCCTGACGCGTTCGGCGGCGTTGCCGGATGTGCCAACGATGGATGAGGAAGGCCTCAAGGGATTCAATGCCACGTCGTGGTTTGGGCTGCTGGCGCCGGCCGGGACGCCGAAGGATATTGTGGCGAAACTCAATGCGGCCTCGGTGAAGGCGCTGGCGTCAACTGACATGCGCGAGCGGCTGGCGGCACAGGGCGCCGACCCGGTGGGAAATACACCGGAACAATTCGCCGCTTTCATCAAGGCGGAAATTGAGAAGTGGGCGAAGATCGTGAAGGCGTCGGGGGCGCGGATCGATTAACTGCGCAATCGAGGCAAATGCAAGGACATATAATCACGGAGACCACCGAGGTTACGGAGGAAGACCTATTGGGTCTACTCCGTGGTCTCGGTGGTCTCCGTGGTTCAATTTTTTCAGCGGCGGCGAATCGCGCCTAATTTATCTTGAATTCCCCGAAGCTCGGCCCGCTGCCCGGCTTTGGCGGCGGCGCCACGCCATCCTTGTAGACGGGAACCATCCCGGAGTTGCCGATCAGCAGCGACAGGTTGGTGGACGAGTCGGCATTGGTGAGGCCTTCCTCGACGGAAATTTTCTCGGTGCGAATCAGGCGGAACAGGTCCTGCTCGAAAGTCTGCGATCCCGGGGTCAACGATTTTTCCATCGCTTCCTTGATCTCGCCAACCTTGCCTTCCGAGATCAGCTCCGCGATGTTAGTGGTGTTCATCAGCACTTCCACGGCGGCCGAACGCGAGCCTTCGACGTTCTTGACCAGGCGCTGGGAGATGATGCATTTCAATGAAACGCCGAGATCGGACAGCAGGATGGCGCGCTGGTCGAGCGGGAAGAAATTGATGATGCGGTTCAGCGCATGGTAGCTGTTGTTGGCGTGAAGGGTGGCGAGGCAGAGATGCCCGGACAGCGCATACATCATCGCGCTCTTCATGGTCTCGATGTCGCGGATCTCGCCGACCAGGATCGCGTCCGGCGCCTGGCGCATGGCATTGCGCATGGCCTCATGAAAGCTGTGTGAGTCATTGCCGATCTCGCGCTGGTTGATGATCGATTTCTTTGGCGTGAAAATGAATTCGATCGGGTCTTCGAACGTGAGGATATGGCCGGCGCGCATCTGGTTGCGGAAATCCAGCATCGCTGCGAGGGTGGTGGACTTGCCTGAGCCGGTCGCGCCGACCACCAGGATCAGCCCGCGTTTTTCCATCACCACCTGCTTCAGGACGCTCGGCACCAGCAGGGAATCGATCGACGGAATATTGCTGCTGATATAGCGCACCACACCGGCGACGCTGCCCTTTTGCCACATCATGTTGATACGGAAATTGCCGATTCCCGCCATCGGCTTGGACAGGTTGAGCTCGAGCTCCTTTTCAAAGCGTTCGATCTGGTGCGGCTGCAGGATGTCGTAAAACAGCTTCTTGGTGTCCTCGCCACTCATGACCTGCGGATTGACCGGCACCGCGTTGCCGTTGATCTTGATGGTGATCGGCGAGCCGGCGGAGACGAAAATATCGGACGCGGTCTTTTGCGCCATCAGTTCGAATAACTTGAGTAATACGGACATGTTTTTTCTCCCCTGCTCGCCTGTCAACGAAGCAAATCGTTGATGCTGGTCTTGGCCCTGGTTTGCGCATCCACTTGCTTCACGATCACCGCACAATAGAGACTATACCGCCCGTCAGCCGAGGGCAAGCTTCCCGACACCACCACCGAGTACGGCGGCACCTTGCCATAGCTCACTTCGCCGCTGTCGCGGTTGTAGATCTTGGTTGACTGGCCGATGAACACGCCCATTGAAATCACCGAACCTTCGCCGACGATCACGCCTTCGACCACTTCCGAGCGCGCGCCGACGAAGCAGCCGTCCTCGATGATGGTCGGATTGGCCTGCAAGGGTTCCAGCACCCCGCCGATGCCGACGCCGCCCGACAGGTGCACGTTCTTGCCGATTTGCGCGCACGAGCCGACAGTGGCCCAGGTATCGACCATGCTGCCTTCATCGACATATGCGCCGATGTTGACGTAGGAAGGCATCAGCACCACACCCTTGCCGATGAACGCGCCGCGCCGCGCCACCGCCGGCGGCACCACCCGGAATCCGCCCGCCTTGAAATCGGCTTCGCTGTAATTCTCGAACTTGGTGGGCACCTTGTCGTAGAACTGCGGAAAACCGGCCTGGCCATCCGTAGGCGGTTGTGCTGCGCGGATCAGGCGATTGTCGTCGAGCCGGAACGAAAGCAGCACGGCCTTTTTCAGCCACTGGTGGGTGATCCACTCGGCGCCGACCTTTTCGGCTACCCGCAGGGTGCCGGCATCGAGTTGTTCGAGTACCGCGTTGACGGCGGATTTCACGGTCGGATCGCCGGACTGCGGCGAAAGGCCGGCGCGGTTTTCCCACGCTTGTTCGATGGAGTTCTTAAGTTGGTCGAGATTCATGGTTTGCCGTTGGAAGGGTAGAAAAGATCGTTGGGAAGGGGGCTAGCTGGACAGGCGCTTGATGGTGCGTACCAGCCACGAATCCGCCGGCAGCGGGCTGGCGGCGGCAGACGCAGCGGCGCCGGTTCGATGCGTTTCGAGTTGCGCGGTTAATGCGTCGCAGCGCGCCTGCAATTCGACTTCAGCGTGGGCTGCCTTCACATATTTCTGATAGGTGGTGCGGTAATCGTTATAGGCCCACTCTTCGGCATCAGTGAAGGCCGAGACCCGCAACGGCAAGCCGGCAATGACCGCGGCGTCGGTGCCTGCCACCACCATCTCGTAGAGCGCGGGCAATGCGGCGGCGGGTTCGTCTGATGCGACCTGGGATACGGTGAGCGCTTCGCCACCCGCAGGACCGGCTGCCTCTGGCACGATCAGCGATACAAACGCATTGCGCTGCGACAGCCAGCGGGTGTGGCCAAAGCGTGGCGCCAGCAAGGCCTCCAGTTCCGGACGGTAGAGTTCCCTGACATGAAACTCGTTGGTGAAGCCGCGCTTGTCCGAATATTCGGCCTTGTTCGGGCACGAAAGGATCAACACGCCGTCTGACTTGAGCACGCGCCTGATTTCGTCGAGGAATTCTGCCTGTTCGCGAATGTGTTCGATGGTTTCGAACGAGACGACTACATCAAAGCTGGCGGACGCAAACGGCAGGCTGGTACACGGCGCTTCGACCAGTTGCAGGTTGGCACGTCCGGCGTAGGCGCTGCGCCCGTGCGCGATGGCCTCGGCCGATAAATCCACGCCGCACACTTCTGCCGCGCGGCGGCTCATCAGCGCGCTGCCATAGCCCTCGCCGCAAGCGACATCCAGCACGCGTTTGCCTTCGACCAGCGGCAGCACGTAGTGGTAGCGATGCCAGTGTTCGTACCACATCTCGCCTTTAGCGTCAGGGGAGCTTGGGACGTAGCGTTCACCGGTGAATGGGAGTGATTGTGGCATCGGAGGATGGGTCGGCTAAAGATGAATGCGGCAGGCTGCTAGAATTCGCGCCTCGCCGAATGTTGCGTCTGCGGGCATCACGGTAATCGTCCGATTATAGAGGTTCACCCCGATTGAATCCCCGAGGGTCCACGGCACTACCCATCCTGGCCATCCTGCTGGGCGCCACCACATGGGGGATCCTCTGGTACCCGTTTCGCGTGATCGAAGCGGCGGGCATGCCGTCGCCATTGGCGACACTGCTCACCTATGCGGTCGCGGTGGCGGTCGGTGGCACGGTGTTTTTCCGCGCGTGGCGCGAGTTCCCGCGCAATGCCGGATGGCTGCTGGGCATTGGCCTCGCAGCCGGCGTCACCAATGTGGCCTACCTGCTGGCGATCATGCAGGCCGAGGTAGTTCGCATTGTGTTGCTGTTCTATCTTGCGCCATTGTGGACGGTGCCGCTCGCGCGCATGATCCTGCGCGAACGGCTCACTGGCGCGGGCTATGCGGTGATGCTGGTGGCGTTGGGTGGCGCGGTCGTCATGATGTGGCGGCCGGAATTGGGGCTGCCGACGCCGCGCAACGCTTATGAATGGCTGGGGCTGATGGCCGGCTTCACTTTTGCCATGTGCAATGTGCTGGTGAAAGCCGCCCGCCACGTTTCCCCTGAGGCCAAATCGCTGGCGGGCTGCATCGGCGTATTGATCGTTGCGCTGCCGGTAGTGCTGTTTATCGCGCCTGGCGCGGCGGCATGGCCAGTGCTGTCGGCCACCCATTACCTGTTGCTGGCGGTGGTTGGCGTGACCTTGATTGCGACCAGCGTCGCCCTTCAATTCGGCCTGACTCAAGTCAGTGCAAATTACGCCGCGGTGATCATGCTGTTTGAACTCATCGTCGCGGCAATCGCGGCGCATTATCTGGCGGGTGAGGTCGCGCATGCGCAGGATTGGCTGGGTGGCGCGATGATCGTTGCGTCAGGTTTGTTTGCGACATGGGTCGAATCGCGAACGGCGCGGATGCGCCATGCGCCAATCGAGAACCCAGAGAGTTAAAGCTTGGTGATTGACAGTGGCCGGTGCCGCATGGCCAACATCAACGCCGCCAACAGTGCGAGGCCGGGGAGCGTGGGATCGGGTGGCATGCGCGTCGTACTGCCGAAGCAGCCACCACCTCCGCTGGCCTCCGGGTTTGATGGGGCGGGAGGAGGATCGAAGGCAAAAATCTTTGCCACTGCAAACTGCGAAGAAGCTGCCGGATTATCGGAGCTCGTATCCGCAGGAATCGCGGTTCCGGCGATGAAAATATTGCCATCCCCGGCGATGTGCAGTTGCATCGGATTGAGCCGGAAGCCGGACGATTCCAGGAATGCATAGCCCTTGCCCGAGGAACCAAATGCGAGATCAGGGTCGCCATTGATGTTGAGTCTCAACAGGCGCGCGCGCATGTCGGGGTAGGAAGAAAAATAGTCCGGGCTTCCGGCAATCAGTAGCTTGCCGTCGCGCTGGGCGATGGCGACGGTCTTCCCAGCTAATACATCCTTGCCTATTCGGAGCATACCGCTCGCGCCCCAGGACGTATCCACGGCGCCGGCGGGAGTCAGGGCAAGTATGACTGTCGTGCTCGTGCTGAAGATTATGCATGCGGTAGAAAACGCGGGGCAAAAGTTATTCTCGTTAAACACA
>JANNGY010000590.1:0-2085 GCA_031404095.1 Betaproteobacteria bacterium
GCCGGCGAAGGTGATTTTTCCGGGCCCGCCGGCGCGCGGCGGGTGCTCCGCGATGGGCGTGTCGATGCCGCCGTGCTGGAGACGGCGCGCGGCGGCATTCTCCGGCGCGGCCTCGCGGTGGATCGCGCCGATGTCGCGATCATCACCAATATCAGCGCCGACCATTTCGGCGAGTACGGCATCGACAGCCTTGAGGACCTTGCCGATGTAAAGCTGGTTACCGCACATGCACTGGCGAGCAGCGACGGCAATGCGTCCGGCACCTTGGTGCTGAATGCAGACGACCCGGTGCTGCTCGCACGCGCGCCGGTCCAGACCTGCCGCGTGGCCCTGTTTGCGAATAACGATGCGCTTCCCGCGCTGGTGGCGCATCGCGAGATGGGCGGCGCGACTTGCGGGCTGGCCGATGGCGATCTCTGGCTCACTGATCGCGGCACGCGCACACTGCTCGGCACGCTTCGCGATATGCCGCTCACGCTGAATGGTGCGGCATCCTTCAATATCGCCAATATCGCCGCTGCCACATTGGCTGCATCCGCGATGGGTGTTGCGCCGGAAATGATCGCCCTTGAACTCAAGCGTTTCGGCAACAGCCGGCACGATAACCCCGGCCGCCTCGACCGCTGGCAATTGGCGAATATCACGGTGCTCATCGACTATGCGCATAATCCCGGCGGCCTGGCGATGCTGCTCGCGGTCGGCGACAGTATCCGCCTTGCACCGGTTGCGAAAAGTGGAGCCGACGGTCGCGTCGGCCTGTTGCTGGGCCAGGCCGGCAACCGGCGCAATGAAGCCATTGAAGAGCTGGCGCGCACCGCGGCATCGTTCAAGCCACACATCATCGTCTTAAAGGAAATCGCCAGCATGCTGCGCGGCCGCGCGCCGGGTGAAGTGACGGCATTGTTGAAGGATGGCTTGCTCGCCGCCGCCTACCCGCCTGCAAGCATTCACGAAGTCGCTGGCGAAGTCGACGCGGCACGCCACCTGCTGCACTGGGCGCAGGCCGGCGATGTGCTGGTGTTGCCGATTCATCAAACAGCATCGCGCAATGAACTGGCGGCGTTGCTGGACCAGCTCGAACAGAGCCGCTGGCTCGCCGGCACGTTTCTGCCAACACGGTTGCCGGCGGCGATACTCGCCGACACCCTCACAACCTCGAGCACCGCGACTACCGCAACAGCCGTGCAATGACCGGGCTTCACACTCCCCATGATTGACGGTCATATCAGGACATTCGTTTGCATACGATGTTGAAAGATTTGACCCCGTCGTGGTAAATCGTTCTAAGATTTCGTTCGCCTTTTCCGATCTACAACTAACTCCAAGTAACTTCATGAAGACCTCCCCCGTCCCGGTCGCGCCTATCGAGGGCCGAATCGTCGTCATCCGCCGACAGAAAGTGATACTCGATGCGGATTTGGCCGAGCTCTACGGCGTGGAAACAAGACGCCTTAACGAGCAAGTGCGCCGCAATCGGAAGCGTTTCCCGGCCGATTTCATCTTTGAACTGACAGCCGACGAAGTTGCCCACTTGAAGTCGCAATTTGCGACTTCAAGTTGGGGCGGTCGGCGCAAGCTCCCGCTCGCCTTCACGGAACACGGCGCGATCATGGCCGCAACCGTACTCAGCAGTTCGCGCGCAGTGGAAATGAGCGTCTATGTCGTGCGCGCTTTCGTCCAACTGCGCGAGGTACTTGCCACACACAAGGACCTCGCGATAAAGCTCGCGACGCTGGAACGCCAGACCCAGGCTTTGGCTTTGAAGCACGATGCGTTGGCGCAGAATACCCGACAGCAGTTGAAGCAGGTGTTCGACGCAATCCGCGAACTGATGGTACCGCCGGAGCCAAAACGACGTTCTATCGGATTTGTTGTACCCGAGGACAAGAAAGCGAAATGGCCACTTTGCGTGGAAGTTGTGGTCGAAGGGAAACAATATCTCAAAGAGAGGGATTATTTGGTGTCTGACCCACATGGCACTACTTTAAGTAAAAGGAAGATCGTCGTCCCAGCGCAGGCTTGGACCCAGAAAAAAAAAATATCAGAAGTATAATAAGGAAAGGATAACAACCAGCGAAGGGATGA
>JANNGY010000591.1:0-3983 GCA_031404095.1 Betaproteobacteria bacterium
CCTGCGCGTTACCCGTTGCTCGCTCCAGCTTGGACAGCGAGAGTACGGAATAGGCCGGCCGCCTCGCGGGGGTCGGGTAGTCGGCGGTGGCAATCGCCACGACACGGGTTGTTCGCGGTCGTTCATCGGCGGTACCGGCAAGCAGGGCGGATGCAAATCCATGCCAAGAGGTTTGTCCCGACGCGGTGAGATGGTAAATGCCCGAGGGAATGTTGACGTGCGTGCCCGACGAGTTCGACGTCACGCAGCCCAAGGTGGCGTCACTCACCGGCCGCACCCAGGTGGGGGCACCGACCTGGTCTGCGACCACGCGCAGTTCCTCGCGTTCTTTTGCCAGCCGAAGCATGGTCAGCAAGAAGTTCTGGCGGCGATTTCCATAAAGCCAACTGGTACGCAAAACCAGGTAATCCCTGGCGACGGCGGTCACAGCCTGCTCGCCCGCCAGCTTGGTATGGCCATAGACACTCTGTGGCGCGGTGGCATCGTCTTCCCGATAGGGCGCATTGGCGTTGCCGTCGAAAACGTAATCCGTCGAATAGTGAATCAGCGGCGCACCCAGCCGGTTGGCTTCCTCGGCGAGAATTCCCGCCGCGTCGCCATTGATGCGCATCGCGAGTTCCGCTTCGCTTTCGGCTTTGTCCACCGCCGTATACGCGCCGGCATTCAGCAGAAGCGATGGCTTCAGGTCCCGGCAACGGGCACGTATGGCATCCGGGTCTGAAAGGTCGAGGCCGGCACGATCCAGTGCATGAACCTCGCCCATCGGCGCGAATGCTCGCGCCAGTTCAAAGCCCAGTTGTCCGGCGCCCCCGGTAATCAGGATGCGCGGCCTGTCGCTTGTGCCGCTCATTCAAACAATTCAGCGTCTGCGAGCCGTTTGCCGTTCTGGTCTGCCGGCTTGAGTTGCGGCGGCCCGATCTCGTCTAGCGGCCACTCGATGGCGAGGGCGGGATCATTCCACAGCAGGCTGCGATCATGTTGTGGTGCGTAGTAATCGGTGGTCTTGTACAGAAATTCGGCGCTGTCGGAAGTCACGACGAACCCGTGCGCGAACCCGGGCGGCACCCACAGCATGCGTTTGTTCTCTGCGGACAGGCGAAGCGCAATATGCTTTCCAAAGGTCGGCGATTGCCGGCGAATATCAACGGCCACGTCGAACACTTCGCCCGCCACCACCCGCACCAGTTTGCCCTGCGGCTGCCGGATCTGGTAATGCAGTCCGCGCAACACGCCTTTGCTCGATTTTGAATGGTTGTCCTGCACGAATGCGGCACTTGAACCCGTCGCCTCACGAAATGCGCGCTCATTGAAACTTTCAAAAAAAAAGCCGCGCGCATCACCGAAGATCGTGGGCTCGATAATTTTCACATCGGCAATGGCTGTATCAACGATCTTCATTGCGTGGTGGCTTCAAAACACACGTTCGGTGAGCATTTGCATCAAGTATTGGCCATAGCCGTTCTTCAGCATCGGCTTGGCGAGGGCGCCAACATCGTCCGCCGTGATCCAGCCACGCCGGTAGGCGATCTCCTCCGGGCAGGCGACTTTCAGGCCTTGGCGCCGCTCGATGGTGGCGATGTACTGCGAGGCCTCGAGCAGCGACTCGTGGGTGCCGGTGTCCAGCCAGGCCATGCCACGCCCCATCACTTCGCAGGTCAGCGCGCCCTGTTGCAGATAGAGACGATTCAGATCGGTGATTTCCAGCTCGCCGCGGGCAGAAGGCTTGAGCGTCGCCGCCAGTTCGCTAACCTGACGGTCATAAAAGTAGATGCCGGTCACGGCATAGCGGGACTTGGGCTGGGCGGGCTTTTCTTCCAGCGATACCACTTTGCCCTGCGCATCGAATTCCGCCACGCCGTAGCGTTCCGGATCGTGCACGGGATAGGCAAACACGGTCGCCCCGGCTGTTTTTTCATGCGCCCGCTGCAACGAAAGCGAAAGGTCGTGTCCGTAGAAAATGTTGTCGCCAAGAATGAGCGCCGAGTCATCGCCTGCCAGAAAATCCCTGCCGATGAGAAACGCCTGTGCGAGGCCGTCCGGAGAAGGCTGCACCGCGTAGGAAAGCGACAGACCCCACCTTTTTCCGTCACCCAGCAACTCCCGGAATTGCGGCGTATCGTGCGGCGTCGAAATGATCAGGATGTCCTGGATGCCCGCCAGCATAAGCGTTGACAACGGGTAGTAAATCATCGGCTTGTCGTAGATCGGCAACAGCTGCTTCGACACGACTTGTGTGACAGGATAGAGGCGCGTTCCGCTGCCGCCCGCCAGGATGATGCCCTTGCGATTCATGCCGCCGCTTTCGCGCCGTATTGCTGTTGCATCCACTGCCGGTACTCTCCGCGCGTCACCGCCTGCACCCAATCCGGATGGGAGAGATACCAGAGCACTGTCTTGCGTATGCCGCTTTCGAATGTCTCACTGGCCTGCCAGCCGAGCTCGCCTTCGAGCTTGCTCGCGTCGATGGCATAGCGGCGATCATGGCCCGGACGGTCGGCGACAAAGGTGATTTGCGTTGCATAACGCTTGCCATCGGCGCGCGGCTGTAGTTCGTCGAGCAGCGCGCAAATGCTGTTCACCACCTCGAGGTTGGTGCGTTCATTGCGCCCGCCAATATTGTAGGTTTCGCCAGGGCGGCCCCCGGCCAGCGCCAGCCGGATGGCCGCGCAATGGTCGGTGACGTACAGCCAGTCGCGCACGTTCTTGCCGTCACCGTAGACCGGCAGCGGTTTTCCGGCCAGCGCGTTCAGGATTGTCAGCGGAATCAGTTTTTCGGGAAAATGATAAGGGCCGTAGTTGTTCGAGCAGTTGGTGGTCAGTACCGGCAGGTGGTAAGTGTGGTGATAGGCGCGCACCAGGTGATCCGAGGCTGCCTTGGACGCCGAATAAGGGCTGTTGGGCTCATAGCGGTGCTGCTCGGTAAAGGCCAGGTCCTCCATTCCCAGCGAGCCATAAACCTCATCAGTGGATACATGCAGGAATCGAAATGCGGACTTTTCAGCCTCCGCCAGGCTTTGCCAGTAGCCGCGAACTTCCTCAAGCAGATTGAAGGTACAGACGATATTGGTCTGGATGAACTCGCCGGCACTGTGGATCGAACGATCCACATGGCTTTCCGCGGCGAAGTTGACAATCGCGCTCGGCCTGGCCTCGCGCAGCAGCGAGCCCACCAGCGCACGATCGCCAATGTCGCCGTGAACAAATCGATAGTCGGCGTGTCCCGCCACATCGGCCAGCGACATCAAGTTGCCCGCGTAGGTGAGTTTGTCGAGATTCACGAGCGGCCCGGCATGATTTTCCAGCCAGGCATGAATGAAATTTGAGCCGATGAATCCGGCGCCGCCGGTAACGATGATCATAAGTATCCCGAGTGTTCCATAAGTCCCCGCAAGCCACAGGCCACAACCTGTTGCGGCCGCGGAAGTCAATTGGTTATTTTACCAGCGTGCCCGCAGCGGGCCGGCGGCCGGATGGCGTCAGGACGACTTGTTCCTCAGTTCGATCAGCTTGGCGTACTTGGCGAATGCCGCGAAGCAGCCTACCGCCACATGCGCAAAGCCGGGGCCGCCATCGAGAAAGCCTAAACGCAAGATGTAGAACTTGATAAAGCGCGCCAGCGGGCTCAGGAATAATTTGAGGTAGCCGGCGCGCACCCCCTGTTGAAACAGGGCTTCGGCGTGCAGCGACGAATAGCGATTCTGCTTTTGCAGATAGGTAGTGACATCCTCAGCAGAGTCATGCAGCAGGTCGCCGTGGAGCTCGCCGACATCGACCGTGGTGATCACCGCCTCGTGCACCGGATCATTGCTCCAGCTCGCATGCTGGCGATGAAACATCCTGAGCGACCAGTCGGGATAGCCTTCGCCATGTGCCAACCATTTTCCCAGGAACCGGTTGCGACGCGGCATGCGATAGGCCTTGTGTGGCGGCGCGGCCGATGCCATGAGAACTGCGCGAATACTTGCTTCGAGCTGCGGGGTGAC
>JANNGY010000592.1:0-2224 GCA_031404095.1 Betaproteobacteria bacterium
TGGCACGACCCACGCGGGTCTCATGCAAAGCGACGGCACATGGTTGATGAAAACCGGGGAGCGCCTCAGCGATAGCGCATTACGCAACCTCGCGAACGCCAGTCAGCCGCTGACGTTCACTTGCGTGCCGCCCGGCAGCGGAAGGCGCATCGCGTTGAACGCGCCGTAGTGCTGGTGCAGAAAGCCCGCTGCCGGGGAGGCGGGACTACTATCGGGTGTTGTAACTGCGGCGACCGGTATTCGTCGCGCAAGCGCTGAAACGCGCGCCGAGTTTGGCTTCGGCCGAATTCGCATTGGCCTGGCCGGCAAGCCACTGGTCGTGAAGTTTCCCGAACGTTGTGCCGTCTTTGCTGCGACCTACCCAGATCTGCGACTCGAGGTTATTGCTGTAGGTTGGCGACAGGATTTCCGCCTTGTAGCCTTGCGGCCCATAGAGTGCGTTGAAGTCCTTCACGATGTCCATGTACTTGGACATCGCGCAGCCTTCCTTCAACTTGAATTCGATCACGTCAAGATAATCGGCAGAGGCGGCCATCGGGCAGGCCAGCAGTGCGATTGCGAGAATTCTTTTCATGGTATTGGCTCTCATTTTTTTAATTCCTCTGTTGGATTGATGATGAAAATCAACTACGTTCCTGGCGCGGTGAATTGCAGCAAAAGCGGCCGCCAGTTGCCCCCTCTTTCCATGTTACCCCGGTACCCGCGCGGACCTCTACTTCGCCGAACCGGAAAAACGTGTTCCTGATTATCCTTATAAGCGAGACGAGCGGGAACAGGGGCCTTGCTCCGGGGTTTTTCCACGAATCACGGCCCCTGATTTCTGGCGCTTCACGAAATTGGCAGTCCCACGAACCACGAGACAATGCCAGGCCACCAGGCGGTCTTGTAAACGAAGAAGGTGGGAACTTGCACCACGAGGAATGCGGCGAGGATCCGGTGGAAGGCGCGATACGGCGTGTTGCGGTCCAGGTAGCACAGCCACAGCAGGATCGCATCGATCATGGCGAAGGTCATGATCTGCCCGGTGGGGTAGCTGATACCGAACCGGACATCAAAGATGCGCGCGAACACCGGATCCAGCATCGTCAGCGGTGTGCAGATCATGTAGCGCATGTGCAATGCCGGGGTGCGGCGATGAAAGATCGCGAGCGCGTAGGCGAGTATGAAAACGGCCAGCAGCGCCACAATCAGATAGGCGAAGTACATCGTTTCCGCATCGTATTTTCCGGCGGCCCGTACCAGCGAGCCGTGCTCCACCATCATCGAAGAGATGACGATCAACGGCGCCAGCACGAAGGACAGCTTGCCGAGCCGTCGATGCAGGGGGCCGCGCCGGTCGCGAATCAGCCAGGCCTGGGCGATCAGCAACAGACACCAGCCGAGCATCAACGCGCCATGCGCATGCACCGGCCATGTCGACACCGCCTCCATGCGCGTCAAATAGGTCGGCCAGAAGGCGATAAAGGTCGCGAGCAGGAACGCGATGAAAAAAAACACTGCGTTGCGGGCCATGTCACCCCCGGGTTGGTTGCCGGCCAGTCTGCCTGTCGCCGCCGGCGATTGCAATGGTATGCCGATGGTGCGATGACGCGTCGTGCTGTCTGGCCGTCCCGGCCGGCGTTTTTCAAATGGCTCCGTAAAGGGTCCACCTGCCCCGGCATTTCACGTTACAGTAATATGACACGACCCTTTGGCGGTTCTTGCCAAACAGGGGCAGGCTTGGCGAATCCCGGGCACAAGGGAGGGAATCCGGCCGCAACGCAGATCGTCCAATCTGCGTCAAAAAAACAATTCTCGGGAGGAAACATGAACGAACTCGTATTTGCAGCGCCTGACGGCGGCGTCTGGCTGCAGGATGGCATCCACTTTCCCCGTCCCATGTCGCGTTTCATGCAGGAAGTATTTCCCGAGGGATTCATGCGGGGTTTCAAGATGGGAACCGCCTGCTATGGACTGATGCTGGACCACATTCAGCCGGCATTTATCCACGACTTTTACTATTCCAAGCTGGTTATGGTGGGCGCTCCGCCTGACGCGAACGGCCCTCCGCCCCGGGAAGTGTTCATGCAAATGTGTGCAGAACATCCCGAAATTCGCCGCCGTCTCGAGACGGCGGCAACGGTGCTTCAGCAAAGACCGTGGCGCGAGCACATCAGGAATTGGGACAGCGTGCTTAAACCGGCCTCCGTGGCCAATCACCTGCGCCTGCTGTCGCGCGACCCGG
>JANNGY010000593.1:0-2262 GCA_031404095.1 Betaproteobacteria bacterium
GGCGGCAACGGTGCGGGTGACGGTAGTAGGCCGCCCTGATCCCACCAAGGACACGATCGTGACGGGCCTGCTCGCGGCGCAAGTCGATTCCGCGCAACGCTTCTCGCGGGCGCAGATCACCAATTTCCAAGGCCGCATGGAATCGCTGCATCGCAGCGGCGCGAGTGGTCTTGCACCCAAACCGGGTACGGCGCCTGCGCCTGCAGCAAGTCCGCCAGCGGCGCCCGTGAAGACGGTCGACGCGGGCAACTCCGGCGAAGGCCGACCGAGCGCGGATGGCGCAGGCCGCAACAATGCTTTCCTGTCTGCTTCGGTCGCCGGCCCGGTGCCGGCCGGCACCAGCCTCCCGTTCGCCAGTGAGCTCAGTTCGTTGCTGAAGACGCGATCGCTCAATGTGGCGACCCTGGTGGCAGCAGCCGGTGGCGCTGCCGACGGCGGGACCAGTAGCGGCGGTACAGCCGGCGCCATGGGCCCGCTGAATTTCTGGATTTCCGGCGTTGCCAATTTCGGCCGGCGCGTCGCCACCAGCGAACGAAACCAGCTCGAATTCACCACCGACGGCGTAAGCGTCGGCGTCGACCGGCGCTTCAGCGATAAGCTCGCGGCCGGCATCGGCGTCGGTTTCGCGCGCGACCACACCGACATCGGCACCGATGGATCCAAGAGCCGCGGTCAGGGCGCCTCGATTGCCGCGTACGCCAGCTACCATCCTTCGCAGAATACTTTTGTCGATGGCCTGCTCGGCGCGGGTTCGCTTGATTTCAAGACCGAGCGGTACGTCACACCGATCGGAACCTATGCCAGCGGCAACCGCAGCGGTCGGCAGTTATTCGCCTCCCTTGCGACCGGTTATGAGTATCGCGACAAGGGCTACCTGCTCTCGCCGTACGCGCGGCTGGATTATTCTTCCGACCGCTTCAACCAGGTGACTGAAAGCGGCGCGGGCCAATATGCACTGACCTACTTCGCGCAGACGACTCCGTCGCTGCAAGGCGTGCTCGGCTTGCGCGCCGAAGCGTTGAACCCGACCAACTATGGCTGGGCGACGCCACGCGCGCGCCTCGAATACCGCCGCGAGTTCCAGGGCGACCGCGATGCGACGCTGGCCTACGCCGACACCGCCGGCGGCACCCGCTACATCATCAACTCCAGCGCGCTGTCGCGCAATACGCTGCTTCTGGGCCTGGGCGCGGATTTCATTCGCCGCGGCGGCCTGACGATCGGCCTCGATTACCAGTTGCAGCACAATTTCTCGAAGGACTCGGCACAGGGTCTGCGCCTGAATTTCATGCAGGACCTCGATGCGCTGGGCTCGCCTTCTGCGCTGCGCGGTTTCTTCAGCATCCCGAAAAAGCCGGAAAAAATCCAGGTCGATGCCGGTTTCATGTATGACACCAACGTGACGCGTGCGAACACGGAACAGGACAAGCGTTCGGATCGCGTCTACAGCGGCAACGTCGGCAAAGGGTTCCGCTTCGAATTCGAGGATCAGGAAAATCTGCGCGCCAACGTGACCTTCACCCTCGGCGGCGAAAAATTCCAGAACTACGACGGGCTGAGCCGCGCGATGGCCGGCATCGAAGGTGATATTGAGTATCGCACCTCGGCCGATTTCGACGCCGTGACCTTCGCCGCATTTGCCCGCTCCAACGTGGAATACTATCGCAGCAAGTTGCGCAACGGCTACCGTTACACCGTCGGCCTGTCGGCACGGCAATCGCTGACTGACCGCATCGACATCTTTGCCGCCCTGGCGCACAACGCGCGCATCAGCGAGAGTTCGGTGTTCACCAATCGCGACAATGGATTCCGCATGAACCTCGATTACTCGCTCAGCGATCGCGAAGTGCTTTACGCAACGGCCGAATACCGCCGCGGCAACACCTTCTCGACGGGCAGCGCGACACTCGCCAACCTGGACATTGCCGATGTGTTCGCGGCCGACGACGCCTATCCGGGCGAAGGCCTGTTTGTTTACCGGTTCGAGGCAAGCGGGATCATTTCCACGCTCGGCTACAACCTTGGCTTTGGCCCGCGTCACTCGCTGGATGTTTCCTGGCGGCGCGCGACGGTCACGCCAAGTCAGAAAACATCTTTCTCTAGCGGGAGTTCGAAATACGTGACCGACCAGTATTCCCTTATTTACCTGGTTCGCTTTTAGGGGTTTATCAAATTGCGTTTCAACCATCTGCTTGGTTTCCTGAGGCACTTGTTGCCGGCTACCTCCCCCTTTTTCAAAGGGAGAAGTGCCCGACTGCAAGC
>JANNGY010000594.1:0-4130 GCA_031404095.1 Betaproteobacteria bacterium
CGCGCGACGCAAGGCCACGCGCCAGAAATTCCTGTTGAGCCTGCCTGCGTTCAACATTGCGCCGCAGCGACTCCTCAACAAATCCGGAAAGGGTTTCCCCAGGCTGGAGTATTTCCTCAGCAGCCTGGCGCAGTTCCGGCTGCACTCGCAGGGCGGGCATGGTGGCAGTTTTCATGGCATTTTCCTTGTATTACATTTGTGATGCAACATCTTATCCTTGGGGGTCATGAGAGTCAATTGGCCCTCAACCGCCAGAGCGACAATACTCCACCGCCTGCTCCTCCACCTCGCGCCCTGCATGGCGCTCAGATTCGCGAGCCACGAAACATGCCGCAGGGCATGTTTCGTGCGCACGCTCATCCCTCTCCACCGAAAAACCACTTCGGCTCATCCTCTGCAATACTCCACCGCCTCACCTATTCGTTCGACCGAAATAATAGTCAGCCCCTCAATCTTCTGCTTTGGCTTGTTCGCCTTCGGCACGATTGCATGCGTGAACCCGAGCTTGGCCGCCTCACGCAGCCGCTCCTGCCCGCGCTGTACCGGCCGCACTTCTCCCGCCAGCCCCACTTCACCGAACACGACATGCTTGGCTGGTAGCGGCTTGTTCTTGAAGCTGCTGACGATGGCGAGCAGCACGGCCAGGTCGGCGCCCGGCTCGTCGATGCGCACGCCGCCGACGGCGTTGATGAAGACGTCCTGATCGAATACCGCCAGCCCGGCGTGGCGGTGCAGGATGGCGAGCAGCATGGCGAGGCGGTTCTGTTCCAGGCCAACAGAGAGGCGCTTGGGCTGCATGCCGTGGCTGTCATCGACGAGCGCCTGGATTTCCACCAGCAGCGGCCGTGTGCCTTCCTGCGTGACCATCACGCAGCTGCCGGGTACCTGGTGATCGTGCTGCGAGAGAAATATCGCGGAGGGGTTGGTGACTTCGCGCAGGCCCTTCTCGGTCATGGCGAAGACGCCGATCTCATTCACGGCACCGAAGCGGTTTTTGATGGCGCGGATGAGGCGGAAGCTGGAGTGCGTGTCGCCTTCGAAATAGAGCACGGTATCGACCATGTGCTCGAGCACGCGCGGGCCGGCCAGTGCGCCCTCCTTCGTCACGTGCCCGACCAGCACGATGGTGGTGCCGCTGGATTTGGCGTAGCGCGTGAGGTGCGCCGCGCACTCACGCACCTGCGCGACCGAGCCGGGGGCGGAGGTGAGCGCGGCGGAATAGACGGTCTGGATGGAATCGATGACAGCAACTTGCGGTCTTTCGGCGGCGAGTGTGGCGAGGATTTTTTCGAGTTCGATTTCGGCCAGCAGGTTGACGTCATGCGTATCAAGCGTGAGGCGCTTGGCGCGCATGGCGATCTGCTGCGGGGATTCTTCGCCGCTCACATAAAGCACGGAAGCGCCGCCGGAGATGGCGGAGAGCGCCTGCAACAGGAGCGTGGATTTGCCGATGCCGGGATCGCCGCCGATCAACACCACCCCGCCTTCGACCAATCCACCGCCCAATACACGGTCGAATTCACCGATGCCGGTGGCGCGGCGCGGGACGTCTTCGGCACGGACTTTGGCGAGCGATTGCACTTTGCCGCGCTCGGTGTTGACGCCGGCTAACGTGGCGAAGCGGTTGGCGCTGGTGGTTTCGGCGACGGTTTCGACAAGGGTGTTCCAGGCGTTGCAGTGAGGGCACTGGCCCTGCCATTTGGGGGATTGGCCGCCGCATTCGGTGCAGGAATAGATCGATTTTTGTTTTGCCATGCGGCGCTCTCTAATCTTCGTCATTCCCGCGAAAGCGGGAATCCAGTGACTTTTTGACGAACGCCACTGGGTCCCCGCTTTTGCGGGGACGACAGTATTTTCTTGACGATTGCCTCAATGGGAGTTAGCGCGAGACTCATAACGTGTCTGCCACGTTACACACGACTCGCCTGATGAAGGCGCACGGGCAAAACACGAGAGTAAGCAACAAAGTCCTTGTCGGTGGTAAATATGGGCAAGTTGCGACCGAACGCGCTTGCACAAATCAGAAAGTCGGTATGCGTCCCTTGAATGCCACGCGCCCGGCATTGGTTGAAAAATCGGGCTGCCAATTCGAAATCGCGCGTTTCGAGAACTTCATCGGGAAACGCGGCGAGAATCGCCAGCAAAGACTCAAACTGTCGTGCGTTGGGAATTCCGGAAAGCACCTCCTGTCGAACGGGCCCAATGATCGCGGCGCGAAACTGGTCGATCAACTTATGGAGTTCTGCAACCTGCGGCGCGGCAACTGGATGGTCGCGGCGAAACGCAAGCGACCAAATCGATGAATCGACCAACACCTTCATTTTGACCGGCGCTGACGCTTGTAGTCATATTTGGGATCGTAATCGATCGTGCCGAAGGCAGCGATTGCATTGCGTTGCTTCAGGCGTTGCACGTACTCTTCCAGTGCAACCGTCACCGCCTCTTTCTTGGAGCGATGATTGCCCAACGATTTGGCGAATTCGATCAATTGATCGTCCAGCGCGAGATTGGTAGACATGATGGCCTCCGCGAAAGTAACTGAATATACTTACAGTACTATTCTACACACGGCATTGTGTGAAAAGCAAGCTTGCTACCGTGGCCAGGCGAATGGAAGGCGCCGCCTCGTCACTTCAGCATCATCTGTATCACATGACCTGCCGTCGTTGCCTGTGGAAACGCTTCATTGCAGAACAGCGCGAATGCCATGGCGGCACCCGCCATGACGGCGAACGGCTTCCAGGTTTTCTTCAGCAGCACGGCGGTCCAATTGGCGGAATCAAGTGCGCGCGCGCCACGGGCGAGCGGCGAGCCCAACAGCACTTCGAATATCACTTCGGCCAGGATCGCAGGCGCCTGGTAGATCACGTATGCGGTCGCGCCGAAGACGGCGAACAAGGCAATGGCGATCAGGATACCGGCGATGACGAGCAGGCAACCGCCCTCGTCGCCCACGTCCGCGACGCCACTCACGCCATCGAGTGCGCCGGACCCTGGTATGTCCAGTGAGACAGATGTATCCGGCACGTCCCAGCTGCCGCCGGCACCGCCACCATCGAAGGTGCCGCCGGCGCCCTGAAACGGCATTTCGGCAATATTGCCGGAACTACCTTGAATATTGATGTTGGGTATCACGTCCAGTGGCACATCCGGGCCCCAATCATTGCGCCGCCCCCAGTTGGCACGCAGGTGGCGCCCGTACTCGGACAAGTGAAGCCAGACCCAGACCCCGGTGAAAAATGTGCCGTAGGCGATGATCAGCGCGGCTGCGTAACGCGCCCACATTTCGGTCACGCCGGCGAGCAGCATGACGCGCGTGGTCAGCACCGCCATCGACACGCAGGCGGCAAGGATCAGGAACATATGCAGCCGCGTCCAGTATTGACCCTGCAGGGCCACCAGGATGCTTTGCGGCGTGGGATGGGGAATCGGTTTCACTCTCGCCGCCTTGGCGGCTTTTACAGGTCCGTCGACCGGAACCTGCGCCATCAGTCCACGTCCACCATCTTCACCCGCGGCGAAACGGCACAGAAGAGTTCGTAGGCCACCGTTCCCGAGGCATGTGCGACCTCATCGGCGGGCAGGCCCTCACCCCACAGCGTGACTGGCGCGCCGATGTGCACATGCGGCAGGTCGGTGATATCAACCACCAGCATATCCATCGACACGCGGCCGACCGTACGCGTGCGTTTGCCGCCGACCAGCACCGGGGTGCCGTGGTCGTTGTCGCCCGGTGCGTGGCGCGGATAGCCGTCGGCATAACCGCAGGCGACGACACCGATGCGCATGCGTTTCTTCGCAGTGAAGATGCCGCCATAACCGACCTTGTCGCCGCGCTCGAGCGTTTGCACGCCGATGATTTCACTGCGCAGCGTCATCACCGGATTGAGGCCCAGGTCGAGCGCGGTCTGGCCGGCGAAGGGCGACGAGCCGTAAAGCATGATGCCGGGGCGCACCCACTGGAAATGGGTTTCCGGATAACGCAGCGTAGCCGCGGAATTGGCGGCCGAGCGTTGCAGCAACGAGCCGTTCGCAGCGTACACCGTGTCGACGAAACGTTTCAGCGCATCACCCACACCCTCCGCGCTATCGGCGCCGGCGAAATGCGTCATCAGCACGATGTCGCCGAT
>JANNGY010000595.1:0-3695 GCA_031404095.1 Betaproteobacteria bacterium
CACCGGCTTGATCATGTAGTCGTCGGCGCCTGCCGCCAGCGCGGCGACGATGTCCTGTTCGGAATCACGGCTGGTTGCAAACAGGACCGGCACCGTCGACTGCTGTTTTTCACGAAGCCATTTCAGCACCTCGGCGCCGGATAAATCCGGAACGTGCCAATCGAGCAGGAAAAGGTCAAAGCTCTCGCGGGCTGCCTCGCGCACGATCGCCTTGCCGGATGCGAAATGATGCACCGTATGCCCACCCGCTTCCAGCCACTGCTGCATCGCAGCGCCAACGTCCAGATCGTCTTCCAACATGGCAATCCGCACACACACCTCCGAGCAAGACCTATTGTGCTGTCATTGTAAATGGATTGGCCGACTTTGACAGGCTCAGGGAATCAGCAAAGCTCCCGCATCGCTTTCTCCAGCCCGGCCACGGTCATCGGGTACATCCGGTCCTCCATCAGTTCGCAGGCGATCTTGATCGATTGCGTCCACGGCCAGTGCGCCTCGGGGGTGGGATTGATCCATACCGAGTGGCGGTAGAAATCGGTCATGCGTTTCAGCCAGATGGCGCCGGTTTCCGGATTCCAGTGCTCGACGCTGCCGCCGGGCTGGAGGATTTCATAGGGGCTCATGGTGGCATCGCCGACGATGATCAGCTTGTAGTCGGGACCGTATTTGTGCAGCACGTCGAAAGTTGACAGTTTCTCCGCATGGCGCAGGCGGTTGTTGCGCCACACGCCTTCGTAGATGAAGTTATGAAAATAGAAGTACTCGAGATGCTTGAATTCGGTCTTGCACGCCGAGAATAACTCCTCGCAGCGATGCACGTAGTCATCCATCGAGCCACCCACATCGAGGAACAGCAGCACCTTGACCTTGTTGTGGCGCTCGGCGACCAGCTTCAGGTCGAGGAAGCCGGCATTGTTCGCCGTGGCACGAATGGTGCCGTCCATGTCGAGTTCTTCCTCGGCGCCTTCACGCGCAAACTTGCGCAGGCGCCGCAGCGCGAGCTGGATGTTGCGTATTCCCAGCTCGACATTGTCGTCGTAATCGCGAAACGCCCGCTGGTCCCAGACCTTCACCGCGCTGCGATTGCGCGATCCCTCCTGGCCGATGCGGACACCTTCCGGGTTGTAGCCGTAGGCGCCGAACGGTGAGGTACCCGCGGTGCCGATCCATTTCGAGCCACCCTGGTGCCTTCCCTTTTGTTCCTCCAGGCGCTTTTTAAGCGTCTCCATCAGTTTGTCCCAGCCACCGAGCGCCTCGACCTGCGCCTTCTCTTCATCGCTCAGCAGTTTCTCCGCAAGCTTCCTTAACCACTCTTCGGGTATATCGGCGGGCAGTACTGCATCGAGCGCCTCGACTCCCTTGAAATAGGCGGCGAAGGCGCGGTCAAATCGATCGAAGTTGCTTTCATCCTTGACGAGGCAGGTGCGCGACAGATAGTAGAAATCGTCGACGCTGCCGTGGATGACGCCTTTGTCCATCGCTTCGCACAGGGAGAGGTACTCGGTCACCGACACCGGCAGGCCACCCTGTTTCAAGGCGAGGAAGAAATCGATCAGCATGATTGATTACTTCAACAACTGCTGTCATTCCCGCGAAAGCGGGAATCTATTTTTGCATGCGTTACTCGCAGCGCAAAGAAAATGGATTCCCGCTTCCGCGGGAATGACAGCAGCTTGAGCATTGGTGACATGAGCGAAAAGATGGGCTAGCGATTTCGCTTCGACAGAAAAACCAGCTTTTCAAACAGATGCACGTCCTGCTCATTCTTCAGCAACGCGCCATAAAGCGGCGGAATCAGCTTGGCGCTGTCGCCGGACTTGAGGGCTTCCGGCGGAATATCTTCGGCGACCAGCAATTTGATCCAGTCCAGCAGTTCCGAGGTGGAGGGCTTCTTTTTCAGACCGGGCATCTCGCGCATATCGAAGAACACTTCCAGCGCCTGCTTGAGCAGATTCTTCTTCAGCGCCGGGAAATGCACATCGACGATACGCTGCATGGTATCGGCATCCGGAAAGCGGATGTAGTGAAAGAAGCACCGGCGCAGGAAGGCGTCCGGCAATTCTTTCTCGTTGTTGCTGGTAATGAAAATGATCGGCCGGTGCCGCGCCACGATCGTCTCACGGGTCTCATAGCAATAGAATTCCATGCGATCCAGCTCGCGCAACAGGTCGTTTGGAAACTCGATATCGGCCTTGTCGATCTCATCAATCAGCAAAACCACCTGCTCGTCGGAATCAAAGGCCTGCCACAGCGTGCCTCGGGAAATGTAGTTCCTGATGTCCTTGACCTTCTCCTCACCCAGCTGAGAATCACGCAGGCGCGAAACCGCGTCATACTCGTAGAGTCCTTGCTGGGCCTTGGTGGTCGACTTGATATGCCACTGCAGGAGGCGCTTGCCAAGCGCCTTGGCGACTTCCTCGGCCAGCATGGTTTTGCCGGTGCCGGGTTCGCCTTTGATGAGCAAGGGGCGCTGCAAGGTGACGGCGGCGTTTACCGCCAGCATCAGGTCGTCGGTCGCAATATAGTTTTGGCTGCCGGTAAACTTCATGATTAACCCGAATTGAGAGTTGCGACGTTTAAGTAGTAGCTCGGCAGAAGTGGGTAACTCAGGCGATAGTGAACTACCTTGAGTCGTCGTTCCCGCGTAGGCGGGAATCCAGCGTCGTTTGGCGTAAGACACTGGATCCCCGCGTGCGCGGGGATGACGGATACTTTTTTGGACATCAAAAAACGTTTCGTCCAACTTGCTGACTTCTGAGTCAATCCAATTATACGTTCCCACCAAAGGAGTCAATCATGAAGCACCACTTCACGCCCGTCACGGCCATTGCTATGGCCATCGCCGGCCTGTTCGCGCCCCATGCCGCCGGCCAGACCAGTGTCACCATCTATTCCAGCGCCAAGCCCGGGACTTTGTCGACCGCGGCCTTTCAGTCCGGCGGCGAAGGTCCGGCCATTCCCGGCTATGCCATGGTCAAGCAGGGACGCGATGTCATGCTCACCAAGGGCCGGACGGTGATCCGCGTCGCCGACGTGCCGGCGCTGATCGACCCCACCACTGTGGCCTTCGAATCCGTGCTCGATCCGGCCGGTACACGCGTCATCGAACAAAGCTTCGAGTTTGACCTCACCAGTACCAACAAGCTGCTGCAAAAATACCTCGACCGTGAAGTGACCGTCGAACAGATTCGCGGACAGGGCGTGGAATCAATCACCGGTACGCTTATCGGCACACAGGGAGGACTCGTCCTGCGCATGGCGGATGGTTCAATCCGCACCATCAACAGCTATTCGGGCGTGAAACTGAGCAGCCTGCCGGGTGGTTTGATCAGCAAGCCCACGCTGGTCTGGGATATCGCCGCGGAACGGGCGGGCACGCACGCTTCCCGCATGAGTTACCAGACGGCGGGGATTACCTGGTGGACCGATTACAACCTGACCTTGAGTGAAGCCCCCGGCCAAGGGGGCAACGCGTGCAAACTGGATGTGGGCGCCTGGGTCACGATCATCAATCAGAGCGGGGCGACGTTTGACGATGCCCGATTGAAACTGGTGGCCGGCGACGTCCAGCGGGCAAAACCTCAGCCCCAATACGCGCCCGCATCGGCAGCCAGAATGGACGTTGCGATGAAGTCAAAGGACGAGGGCTTCGCCGAAAAGGCATTCTTCGAGTACCACCTCTACACCCTCGGGCG
>JANNGY010000596.1:0-2932 GCA_031404095.1 Betaproteobacteria bacterium
ACGCTCATTTGGCAACCCCGGCGCCGGCCAGCGGCTCTACTCCTCGTGCCCGGCAGGGCACTCGGATTTGGCAGGCACACGGCAAGCCGCAGGGCTTGCCGTGTGTCCGGCCAAATCTATCGAGCGCGCAGGCCCGGTGTCGTACGAAGTACGAATTGGATTTCACAAATGTGACCCTTGCCAAGAGTGAAAAAGGTGATGAAAGGCGGCCGACCCATGAAATATGCAGGCTAAATGCACGCTCTGAACTTGGCAATGCCAGTGCCCGTTGCAAGGCCAATACGCCCGCGTTTTATACCAGACTTGGCGCAACGGTCCATGGATAGGCACGTGACCGCCGGCATTGTCGCGCGTGCCGGTGTCTGGTCGGCGCTCGCGTTCGTTCTGAATCTGGTATGGGAAATCAGCCATCTCGGGCTCTACACAATATGGCGGGAAGCCGATGGTCCGCGCATTGCGTGGGCGGTGTTTCACTGCACCCTGGGGGACGCGGCAATTGCACTCGCGCTGTTTGCGCTGACCGCCATTGTGCTCTGGCGCGCGGACTGGCCGGTGTCGCGTCCGTGGGCAGGCGGGATGATTGTCGTGACCGGCGGGATCGCTTTTACCGCGTGGAGCGAATGGTACAACGTCTATCGCGTCGGTGCCTGGGGCTATACCGCGGCCATGCCGACGATTTACGGTATTGGTCTTTCCCCGCTGTTGCAGTGGCTGATTTTGCCGCCACTGATTATCGTCGCGTATCGAGGGCTAGTTCCCGTGCTTTTCGGCCAGCACAGCCCGCAAAGGCCGATCCCAACGCATCGACTTTCCAGGAGACAGAAATGAAAAAAATCACGAATCCTTCGCAACAAGCACTCGCGCGCGATCATCGGCGAACGGCGCCCACACGTTCTGGCGCAGCAGCGGAAGCGAGTGTTACCCGCTACACCTGCACCATGCACCCCGAGATCGTGCGGGACGCGCCGGGAAGCTGCCCGAAGTGCGGCATGACGCTGGTGCCGGTAGTCGCGGCCAGCCATCGCTGTGCCGAAAGGTCCCGCGCCCGTGGTCACAAACGCGTAGCGATCCAATGGCGTCACATGGTGAGCCTGGCGCAACGACCGGCCAAAGACGCATTCTGTCCGATGCCGTATAAACGGCATAGCTGTCAGCCCATTCCTACAGCAGCGTCAGTACGCGGCTGATAAGCGGCAGCCTGCGAGTGGTCCAATATTGCAAAAGTGGCCAAGCTATGCATGGCAATGGCGCCGGCTGATCCGCGCAATGAATCGGACTTCAAGCTCACCCTCTCAAAGGAAATTCATTTCATGGGTACAACAACCAAAATGGCCTTGGGCATCACATTTGTCATTGCTGTCTTACTGCTGCTGTCTTTCGGTGAAGCCATGGCGTCCGGATCCATGATGAGTGGCGGCATGTTTGGAAGCGGAAGCATGGGTGGCATCGGCTGGATGTGGATTCCTGTCCTGGTTGTCTTGGTGCTCGGTGTCGTGCTTGCCTTGTTCATTTTCAGACAGAAGTGAAATGAACAGTCGCTCCGCGGCGAGCCACGGCAACGCTGGCTGTCGTGAGCGTAGCCCCTGGTAGTCGCAACATGACCTGGCGACCAGTCGTCGCCCTGACGAAAACATGAATTCATTCAACCCAAAAGGAAAGAACAAAATGAAAACCTCAATACTCATCGCCGCACTGATTGCCGCGGCCGTATCGGCAACTATCGTCTCCGCGCAGGAAAAGACCACGCCAGCCAAACCGCCGATGAACATGGACATGCACAAAGGCATGGACATGGACAAGCACATGGCGCAAATGCAGGAAAACATGAAAAAAATGCAACAGCAGATGGAAAAAATCCGTGCGACCACGGACCCGATGGAGCGGCAGAAACTGATGCAGGCGCACATGCAGGCCATGCAGGAGAACATGAAGTCCATGCGCGGCATGGGCGGCCCGATGATGATGGGCGGCGGCCAGGGCGGCGGCATGAAAATGGGCGACGGCCAAGGTGGCGGCATGAAGATGGGCGACGGCCAGGGTGGCGGCATGAAGATGGGCGACAAGAAAGGTGGTATGGCCGGCGGCGACATGATGAAGCATCACGACATGATGGAAAAGCGCATGGACATGATGCAGCTGATGATGGAACAGATGATGCAGCGTGATCAGGCGATGAGTTCGACACCCGCCAAATGACGGCAGCCCTTGACGAAATCGCGGCCCAACCCATCGTTCTGCCAATCAAGAGGAGTCGATCCATGTACGGATTCAGTACACAGTTAAAGTTGCCGTTCGATGCCGCCGTGGCGAAAGTTACCGAGGCCCTCAAAACGGAAGGGTTCGGCGTGCTCACCGATATCGATGTCCGGGCCACGCTGAAAGCCAAGCTCAATATCGAGCGCCGGCCGTATCGCATCCTCGGCGCATGCAACCCGCCGCTCGCACATCGCGCCATCGAGGCCGACCCCGACATCGGCTTGTTACTGCCCTGCAACGTGGTCGTGCGCGAAGAAGCCGATGGCGCCATCACGGTTGTATTCATGGATACCGATGTCGTGCTGCAGTTGGTCGATAAACCGGAAGTGCATGCGCTTGGCAAGGAAGTCAGGGTACTTCTGCAGCGGGTCTGCGCGAGCCTCGAGTTGTGATGCCACCCAATGGAGGAGATTGACTTGAAACGAACAAGCAGATTGATCATGGGATTTGCCATTGGCGCTGGAATGACGGCAGGTGCTGTCGCGCAAGGTCAGAAAGACTGGCAAGCACCCGACATTGGGAAATTGCCCGACGACAAGTACGGACAGAAGGTGCGCCAGGGGAAAGCTTTGATGGACCACAGCGGTTGTTGCGACGAGCGCTGTACGTGATGCAGGAAACCGTAATGAGTTTCTCGATCGCGTAAAGCGCGAAGCAGGCTTCGAGGTCGAACTGA
>JANNGY010000597.1:0-2802 GCA_031404095.1 Betaproteobacteria bacterium
CCGGCCTGCTCGCGGCGGCGGGGTGCGAATTCGATTTCGATATTTCCGCGCCGCTGGAAGACTTCAAGCTGATCAAGTATCGCCGCGGCAACCGGGTCGCCTGGCATGTCGATTGCGCCGGCGGCTTGACCAGCACGCGAAAATTGACTCTCACCCTGCTGTTGTCAGCGCCGGCGACATTCGGCGGTGGTGAACTGACGGTGGCAGGCTGCGCGCTGGATTTGCACCGCGATATCGGCGACGTGGTGATCTTCCCGTCGTTCCTGGCGCACAAAGTGACCACCGTTACCCGCGGCACCCGTCACACGCTTGTTGTGTGGGCGCATGGGACGCGGTTTCGGTGACGAGCCTTGCGATGCAAGCCTGCATTTTTCATGGGGACGCGTTCGAGAGTGCGTCGATGGGCGGGCGATTTTTCGTTCGACTGACCACGGCATGGCGAGCCATGCCACGGGAAGAGAACGGAAACGCGCCGGCCAGCGGCCCGCTATCGAGCGCGAAGGCCACGCGTTGTGCGAAGAACAATTAGGATTTCACAGAGATGACCATTGCCAAGAGTGAAAATGGTGATGGAAAGGGGCCGACCCTTGAAATATGCAGGCTAGAGGCGTATGGACGAATGGGGTCAACCTGAGCTGTCCCGGGATTCGCTTACCCCATTCGACCCATCAAAGTCTAGCACTGGCGAGGCTCCCAGCCATAAAACGACCGGGGAAGCGCGCCAGCGCTAGACTTTAGTACCCCACCGCCCCGCCATCCTTGCGATGATCGCTTCCCGCCACATAGCCGCCCGACTCACCTGCATCGCCCATACGCCAAATCAATTGCGCGCCGCCAAAGGCAAAGTTCACCGCCTCCTCCGCCGCGATCTTGTGCCCGCGCTTTCCGAGCGCTTCCACTGTCTGCGCATTGAAACCGGGCTCGAGGCCGATTGAAAAATCCGGATTCACGATCCAGCGCGGCGCATCGCTGGCGGCTTGAGGATTCTGCTGGTAGTCGATCATTCGAATCACCATCTGCGCATGGCCCTGCGGCTGCATGTGACCGCCCATCACGCCGAAACTCATCAGGGGATTGTTCTGCTGATCGGTGAGGAAGCCGGGGATGATGGTCTGGAACGGCCGCTTGTTTGCACCCACCTGGTTGGGGTGGCCGGGCGACAGCGAAAAACCGTGCCCGCGATTCTGCATCGAAATGCCCGTGCCCGGCACCACCACGCCGGCACCAAATCCCATGTAGTTCGATTGAATGAAGCTCACCATCATGCCGTCCGCGTCCGCGGTGGTGAGATAGACGGTGCCGCCATGGCGCGGGATGCCGAAGGCCGGCTCACCCGCGACGTCCTTTCGAATCAGTTTGGCCCGACCGGCGAGGTATTGCTTGTCCAGCAGCGACTCGACCGGCACATCTAGGAACGCCGCGTCGGCGATGTAACGGTGTGCATCGGCGAAGGCGAGCTTCATCGCTTCGATTTGCAGGTGCACGCTATCGGCGGAATCGACCGGATAGCCGGCCAGGTCGAAATTTTCCAGTATGCCCAGCGCCAGCAAGGCAGCGAGCCCTTGCCCATTCGGCGGTATTTCATGCAAGCGGACGTCGCGATAGTCCATATGAAGCGTGCCCACCCAGTCGCAGCGATGATGGGCCAGATCGGCTTCGGTCATGGCGCCACCGCCGGCCTTGGCGTGCGCCGCAATTTTCGCGGCAAGCCCGCCGCGATAAAACGATTCCCCTTTGCTGGCGGCAATCTCTTCAAGCGTCCCGGCCTGTCCGTGCAGAATCCAGTTTTCGCCCGCCTTCGGCGCGTGCCCGCGCGGCGTGAAATCGCGGACGAAGTCCGGCTGGTCCTTCAGCATCTCGGCCTGCCGCGCCCAGCTGACCGCGGTGATCGGCGACACCATATGGCCATCGCGCGCATAGCCGATGGCTGCCTCAAACAATTTTTCGAATGGCAGCTTGCCGAATTTCCGCGATAGTTCCACCCACTGGGAGACCGCGCCCGGCACGGTGACACTGTCCCAGCCGCGGACGGGGATGGTCGCGAGCCGAGGATACTTGCTTGAGAAATAATCGGGTGTCCACGCCGCGGGGGAACGGCCGGATGCGTTCAGGCCATGCAAGGACTTGCCATCCCAAAGGATGCAATAGGCGTCGGAACCAATGCCGTTGCTGGTGGGCTCGACCACCGTCAGCGTGATGGCCGCGGCAACGGCGGCATCGACGGCATTGCCGCCCGCCTGCAACATCCGCAGGCCGGCCTGCGCGGCGAGCGGTTGCGAGGTCGCGACGATATTCTTCGCCATCACCGGCATGCGTTGCGAGGCATAGGGAAAGTCGTAGGTAAAGGGAATTGACATGGCGCCCTGCGGAAGGTGAACTGGAGGGATGCGGGAAACGATATTCTGCCGGTTATGAACTTGCGCGAACATGATAGTCCTCAATAAAAGGCACCACCCATGAACACCAAGCTTGATGCGCTGGTATTCGACGCCTACGGCACGCTGTTCAACGTGCATTCGGTCATCACCAAATGCGAAGAACTTTTTCCCGGCAAGGGAGCGGCGCTATCGCAGCTCTGGCGTGCCAAACAACTCGAATACACCTGGTTGCGCAGCCTGATGGGGCGCTATTCGGAATTCGAAGCGCTCAAGGTGAACACCGGCGGCGTTATCCCGGTCATCTTCGCGTCGTCCATCCTGGCGTTTCCGGCGACCATGTCGTATCTGGTCGCCGAGGGCACGTGGATGCGCCGCACACTCGATCAGATCGCACCGGGCATGCCGCTGCACGATTTGCTCTATG
>JANNGY010000598.1:0-8073 GCA_031404095.1 Betaproteobacteria bacterium
GTTCCTCCATTGTTACCTGTTAGGAAATTAACAGCCGTACTTGTTGAAACTCCATTTCCACTTGTTCCTTTACCAAGGCGCGCGGGGTGACGGTGCATCGGCTTGACTGCGTGAATATTGCGTCGTTGCAGCCGGACCAGCGCGAGCGGTTGATGCCGGCCGAGTGGGGTAACACGGGTAACCAGCCATTTTCAGCGGACATGGAAGTCATCGCCTCCGACCGCCAGGGCCTGTTACGCGATATTTCCGAAGCGCTCTCGCACGAGCGCATCAATGTCACGGCCGTCAATACGTTGTCGCGCAACAACGTCGCATCAATGCGTTTCACCGTCGAGATCCTGCGCTCCGACCAGTTGCAGCGGGTGTTGCGCGCGGTCGGGGAGGTGGCGGGCGTGGAAAGTGTGCGGCGGCGGTAATTATTTTTTGAAACTCAAGCACTGGCGAGGCGTTCAGAGCATAAGTGGCTGGAGAGGCGCTCCAGTGCTTGACTTTGGCTTCCGTTGCAACATGGACTTGTCGATGCACGAATCTCTTGTGAAGCGCGAATGAACAGTTCATCCGGACGTCGCAATAAGAAACTGGTCATAACTACCAACAAAACACCATGACATCTCTCGCCACCGAAAACCACGGCCCGCTGGCCGGCATCAGGATCCTCGACCTCACCACTGTCGTGATGGGCCCGTTCGCCACGCAGATTCTCGGCGACATGGGTGCCGACATTATCAAGGTCGAAGCGCCATCCGGCGACAACATGCGCTGGGTGGGGCCGATGAAGAATCCCGGCATGGGTCATATCCATATGCACCTGAACCGCAACAAGCGTTCCCTGGTGCTCGACTTGAAAAAACCGGATGGCCTGGAAGCCGTCAAGCGCCTGGTCTTGCGATCCGACGCCCTGATCTACAACGTGCGGCCGCAGGCGATGGCACGCCTGGGCCTGAGTTACGCGGACGTGAAGGCGATCAATCCGAAACTGGTCTATGTCGGCGCCTATGGTTTTTCCGAGCGCGGCAGCTATGCCGGAAAACCCGCCTACGATGACCTGATTCAAGGCGCAGCGGGCGTGCCGGCGCTGACCATGGAGCAGGGCGGAGATGTCCCCCGTTATGCCCCGGTCACCCTCGGTGACCGCAGCGTCGGATTGCAGACCGTGATCGCCACCGTCGGCGCGTTGTTCCATGCGCAGCGCACGGGTCACGGCCAGGCAGTCGATGTGACCATGTTCGAAAGCCTGTCGCAATTCGTGCTCGGCGATCACATGGGCGGGAAAACCTTTGTTCCGCCGATCGGCGATGCCGGGTACGCGCGGCTGATCGCGCCGCACCGCCGGCCCTATGCGACGCGCGACGGCTACCTGTGCGTGCTGATCTACAACGACAAGCACTGGAACAATTTTTTCGAGGCGATCGGTCGCGACGATCTCAAAACGGATGCGCGTTTTTGCAACCATACATCCCGCGCTGCCAACATTCGCGATGTTTACTCGTTCGTCGCAGACATCATGCATACGCGCACTACGGAGGCGTGGCGGGAATTGCTGGAAAAGGCCGATATCCCCAATACGCCGATGCACACCATGGATACCCTGATTGATGATCCGCACCTGAACGCTTCCGGCTTTTTCCCGCTTTATGCGCATCCGACCGAGGGCACGGTGCGCACGACCGCGCCGGTCGGCGAATGGAGCGAAACGCCGCTATCCATCCGGCGGTTGGCGCCGCGACTGGGCGAGCATAGTGAAGAGATCTTGCGCGAGTTGGGCTATGACGATGCCAGGATTGCGGGGATGATGGCGGCTGGCGTCACCAACACACCCACGAGTTAAAACGCCGGTATCCCTGTCCCGCCTGTCGTTGCGCGTCCATCAACGGCCATTCCTTCTGCCATTGGCTGCGTGACATGCCACTAGACTCAGTGCCGGAAACCGTCTCGTGACATCCGCGCGCGAACCTCGTCGAGGTGTCTGCCTATAATGACGCCATGTCGACTTCTGCGTCGCCCGCTGACCGATCCCGATGGTGGTCTTCCCCGTATATGTTGCTTACCTTGACCAGCCTGTTCTGGTCGCTGAACTGGGTGATCGGCCGGGCGGTGGTCGGGCAGGTGCCGCCGGTGGCGCTGGCGTACTGGCGCTGGGTGCTGGCGGTTCTGTTCATGTTGCCCTTTGCGATTCCGCAAATCCGCCGATCGTGGCGCATCATGTGGCAGCATCGCGTAGCGATCGTGCTGCTGGGAATCATCGGCACCGGCTTTCACAACCTGCTCACTTATGTGGGGCTCAATTACACCACCGCCACCAACGGCGTGATGTTGAATTCCGCGATTCCCGTCATGATCATCGTGCTCGGCGCCCTGTTCTTCGGGCAGGCGATTGTCGCGCGCCAGGTCGCCGGCGTGGTGGTTTCGCTCGGCGGCGTACTGGCGATCCTCAGCAAAGGGCACCCGGAAATGCTCGCCTCATTTCGCTTCAATATCGGCGACCTGATCGTGCTGGCATCGATGTTGCTGTGGGCGATCTACACACTGGCGTTGAAATGGCGGCCGGCGGGCATTCCGCCGATTGCATTCCTGTGCGTCTGTGGCATGGTCGGGGTGTTGTCGATGACGCCGGTGTATGCGTGGGAGATTGCCAGCGGGGCGGCTGTCCAGTGGTCGCTGCCGGTGATCGGCGCGCTATGCTACCTTGGCCTGTTTCCGTCGTTCATCGGTTATATTTTCTGGAACAGGGGCGTTGCGATCGTGGGGCCAAATGTGTCGGGCCTGTTCGTGCACCTGATGCCGGTCTTCGGCAGCCTGCTGGCCTGGCTGATTCTGGATGAACGCTTGTACTGGTTTCACGTTGCGGGGATCGGGTTGATTCTCGCGGGCATTTACCTGAGCACGAGAACTTCGAAACAGGCCGTCCTGCCGGCCGGGGGGGAATGATGGAACTGATTTTATGGCGTCACGCGGAAGCCGAAGACGACGCGCCGTCGGACATGGTGCGCCGCCTCACCGGAAAAGGGCATAAACAGGCAAAGAAAATGGCAACATGGCTGAACGCCCAACTCGGCGGCGAGATCAAGCACTGGCAGGTGATCGCCAGCCCCGCGGTGCGCGCGCTGGAAACAGCGGCGGCACTGGAACTGCCGGTTGAGACGGTGTACAAGATTGCCCCCGACGCCACGCCGGAATCGGTATTGCTCGCGGCGAAATGGCCGCAGAACCGGAATAACGTCATCGTCGTCGGCCATCAGCCGACGCTGGGAATGGTGGCTGCGTATCTGATCAACGGCGTTGAGGGATATGTGCCGGTAAAAAAGGGCGCCATCTGGTGGTTTGAAATGCGCGAACGCGATGGCAAGCCACAGCCGATCCTCAAAGCCATGGCGTCCCCGGACACGATTGCCTGACAGACTGGGCTTTCCCGGCTATGCGGCGACGATTTCGAGCTTGATGCCGGCGCCTTTCCATTCCAGCGTTTCCTGCTCGAGTTCGTATTGCGTGAGGCTGTGCTTGTCCAGCCAGTCTCCCTTGGCCGACAGGCGAAATTCGCCGTTGACTCGCGCCAGTGAAAATACCTGGGCCTCGACGTTTCGGCGGCTGCGTGACAGCAGCACCGCAAGACGCAGACACAGGACCTTGGTGGAAAAGGATTCGTCGCTCGGCAGGTCGACGGCAAGTTTGGTCAGCCGCCCGCGTTGGGCGATCACCAGTGAAGCCAGCGCTGCCTGTTCGCGTTTCGAGAACCCCGGCATGTCGGCATTGGCAATGATGTAGGCCGAATGCTTGTGAAAGTTGGCCTGTGCGATGTCGATGCCGATTTCATGCAGGCGGGCCGCCCACATCAGCTTCTGCCGCCGCCGAAATGCCACTTCGACATCGGTTGATTCGTCGGTGCGCGCATAAAATGCCAGCGCCAGTTGCCGCACTCGCGTGGCCTGCGCATGATCGACGTGATAGCGGCGGGCGACGGCCTCGACCGTGGCATCGCGAATATCCGCATGGTGGGTGCGACCCAGCAAGTCGTAGAGTACGCCATCGCGAAGCGCGGTGTCGGCGACCGACATGTGGCGGATGTCGAGCTCTTCGAAAATCGTCAGCATGATGGCCAGCCCGCCCGGCAGCACCGGCAGCCGGTCGCCCTTTATTTCACTCTTGAGGCCGGGCAGCTCCAGCTCGGCAAATCCGCCTGCCTTGATGGCCTTGTCGCGCAGCCATTCCAGGCCATCGCGTGAAATACCGTCGCGGGTCTGGCCGTTTTCCTCGAGGATCATGGCCAGCGCCTTGGCGGTGCCGCTCGAACCGATGGCTTCCTTCCAGCCTTCTTTCCGGAAGCGCGTCGTGATCTGTTCAAGTTCCTTGCGGGCCGCGAGCTGCGCGACCTTGAAAGTACGCTTGTCCATCACGCCGTCCGGAAAATAGCGTCCGGAATAACTCACGCAGCCCATATACAGGCTGTCCAGCACCTTGGCTTTCAGCCGGTGGCCGATGATGAATTCGGTCGAGCCGCCGCCAATATCCACCACCAGGCGATCATGTTGCGAGGGAGGCAGGCTGTTGGCCACGCCGAGATAGATCAGTCGGGCTTCCTCGCGCCCGGCAATCACTTCGATCGGATAGCCGAGAATCGCTTCCGCCTCCCGCATGAAAGCATCGGCATTCTTGGCGACCCGCAGGGCATTGGTGCCGACTACGCGCACCGCGTCCTTGGGCAATCCACGCAGGCGTTCGGCGAAAAGCCTGAGTGCATTGAAGGCGCGCTCGGCCGTTTTCGCATCGATCTTGCGATCGGGCGTGACACCCGCGCCGAGGCGCACCGTTTCCTTCAGCGAATCCTGCGGATAGAGCTGGTGATTGACGACCCTGGCAATTTGCAGATGAAAACTATTGGAGCCAAGATCGACAGCGGCGAGGGTTTGTTGCGGCATTGCCTGCTTTCCACAGAGTTTGCGAAAGTATGTCACAAGCGATGCGGCCCTGGCCTCTGGCAGTCCAAGGCTGCGAGGCGCTTGTCATGAAAACGTAATACGCTAGCAATATTGTGTCCGGTCAACCCCAAAAGAAAATGAAGCAGTCAACGAAAATGCCGACGAAAAAACCCGTTGTCGCGACCGGGTCGCCGGTCGCCACCCCTATCCTTGCAACGGTTCCGGGCAACAAGCCGCGCGGCTTGTATCTCAATCGGGAACTGCAACTCATGGCCTTCAATCGCCGCGTGTTTGCGCAGGCGGAAGATGTTGCCATCCCGGTGCTGGAGCGGCTGAAGTTTCTGGCCATCCTGTCGTCGAACCTTGACGAGTTTTTCGAGATTCGCGTCGCGGGATTGAAAGAACAAATCAAATTGAGCGCGTCGTCGCGCGCCGCCGATGGCCTGACGCCGGCGCAGACTTTCAGCCTGGTCGCCGATGATGTTCACGAACTGGTCGTGCGCCAGTATGCCTTGTTGAACGATCAGCTCTTTCCGGCGCTCGCCGCGCAAGGCATTCGTTTTTTGCGGCGTGCGCAGTGGACGCCGAAGCAACAAGCTTGGGTCAAAGAGTATTTTTTCCGGGAAATGATGCCGCTTTTGACGCCGATCGGGCTGGATCCGGCGCACCCGTTCCCGAGAGTTTTTAACAAAAGCCTCAATTTTGCCGTGGAGCTGACCGGGCGCGACGCTTTCGGCCGGAATTCACAACGTGCCATCGTGCAGGCGCCGAGGGTGCTGCCACGCGTGATCAAACTGCCGGCGGAAGTGGCGGGCGGCGATAACGACTTCATTTTTCTGACGTCTGTCCTGCACCAGCATGTCGGGGAACTTTTTGCCGGCATGGAGGTGCTCGGCTGCTATCAGTTTCGCGCCACCCGCAATTCCGACCTGTTTGTCGACGAGGAGGAAGTCAAGAATCTCAGGCTGGCTTTGCAGGGGGAACTGCCGCAGCGACACCTGGGCGACGCGGTCCGGTTGGAGGTGGCCGACAATTGCTCGGCGGAAATGCTGCAGTTCCTGGCGGCACAATTTGAACTCTCCGATGTTGACGTCTATCGGGTAAACGGGCCGGTAAACCTGGTGCGCCTCATGAGCGTGCCGGACCAGGTGGCCCGGCCCGACCTGAAATATCCGTCCTTCAGTCCCGGGTTGCCCAAGCCGCTGCTCAAGGTGGCAAAGGGCAAGGATTTCTTTGAAGTACTGAAAAAACAGGACATCCTGCTGCATCACCCGTTTGAAAGTTTCACGCCGGTGATCGAGTTTATCCAGCAGGCCGCTCGCGACCCGCAAGTGGTAGCGATCAAGCAGACGGTGTACCGCACGGGCACCGACTCGATCATCATGGAAACACTGATCGATGCGGCCAAGCAGGGCAAGGAAGTGACGGTGGTGGTCGAACTGATGGCGCGTTTCGACGAGGAAGCCAATCTCAACTGGGCAGCGCGCCTGGAAGAAGTCGGCGCGCATGTGGTGTACGGCGTGGTCGGCCACAAGACCCACGCCAAGATGGCGCTGGTGGTGCGGCGCGAAATCGATGATCCGGACGAAAAACATGCGCGCGTCATGCTGCGGCGTTATGTTCACCTCGGCACCGGCAATTATCATCCACGCACGGCGCGCCTGTACACCGACTTTGGCTTCATGACCTCGAACGAGGGAGTTTGTGCCGACGTCAATGCGATCTTTGTCCAGTTGACCGGCCTGGGCAAGGCGACCAAGCTCGCCAACGTCTGGCAGGCGCCCTTCACGTTGCACAGCGGCGTGCTCGCGGCGATCGAAAACGAGATCAGGATCGCCAAGGGCGGCAAGCGCGCGCATATCATCGCCAAGATGAATTCGCTGCTGGAGCCACAGGTGATCGAGGCCCTTTACCGTGCCTCAAAGGCGGGCGTCAGGATCGATCTGATCATTCGCGGCGTGTGCGCGTTGCGGCCCGGGGTCGCCGGGCTGTCCGAGAATATTCGCGTGCGTTCGATAGTCGGGCGCTTCCTCGAGCATTCGCGTATCTCTTACTTCCGCAACGGTGGTGGCGGAAATGAAAAAGTGATGTTATCGAGCGCGGACTGGATGGAGCGGAACTTCTTCCGCCGTATCGAACTTTGTTTTCCGGTCAATGACTCACGCCTCAAGCGACGAGTCATCAGCGAGGGCTTGAAGCCGTATCTGGACGACAATGTGCAAGCCTGGGAGATGGATGGCGAGGGGGGGTACACGCGCAAGCAGCCGGTCAAGAGCACCCGAAGCGGCGGCCGATCCAAACCGGTGCGCAGGGTTGCCCAGGAAGACTTGCTGCGACTATTGGCCGGTGATTAGCCCGGAGCGGTAAGGACTACCAGAGCTTCCACCAAGCCGGTTGGCCCACGCCCTTTGTGACCATGTCGTTTTTGGGGAAGTTCAATTCCAGCACGCGGCGCGCGGCGCCGGCCATGTCCTTCATGTCCATTTTTTCATATGCCAGTACGGTCACCACCAGCGCGTCTTCGTTGGCGGGCGCCTGCGGGTAGCGCTGCATCACGTTTTCGGCGCGACTGACGGCGGCCAGATACGCGCCGCGATTGTAGTAATACTTGGCGACGGCGACATCGTGCTTGGCGAGCGAATTCACCAGATACGCCATGCGGCGGCGTGAATCGTCGGCATACTTGCTCTCGGGAAAGCGCAACACCAGATCCTTGAATACTTCGAACGATTCGCGCAGGGCCTTGGGATCGCGCTCGGACGGGTCCAGATTCAGCAAGTCACCAAAAATGCCCAGATCCGGCTTGAAATGCGCCAGCCCCTTGATATACAGCGCGTAGTCGACGTTGGCATGGTTGGGGTGCAGCTTGGTGAAGCGGTCGGCCGCCGCAACGGACTGGGCGGTTTCGCCTTCCTTGTAATACGCGTAGGCAATGTCCAGCTGCGCTTGCTGTGCATAGAGGCCGAACGGGTACTTGGCTTCCAGCGCTTCGTAGGCTTTGACCGCGCCGGCGTAGTTGCCCGAATCCAGTTCTTCCCTGGCGTTCTTGTAAAATTGCTCGACGGTCCAGTTTTTCTGTTGAGCGACTTTATCGCCAAACATCCCGCAACCGGCAAGCAAGGTGCTGGCCAGTGCCAGCACTGCAAATAATGATCGTGTC
>JANNGY010000599.1:0-22066 GCA_031404095.1 Betaproteobacteria bacterium
GTCGCCAGGGTGCGCATCAACGTGGATTTGCCGGCGCCATTGGGGCCGAGCAGGCCGAACATGCCGGTGGGGATGGTCAGCGACACGTTTTTCAGCGCCTGCACGCCGTTGGGATAGGTTTTGGAAAGACCGCTAATGACGAGTTCCATGGGGTGGGCAGTGGGCGAAGTTGTCGAAGCAGGCAGTATCCGCGTGCCGCCTGTCAAGGACAAGTCGGGAACGACGAAATGCTTCCATGGCAGGACCAACTTCGCAATAGTGCGCCTGAATCGCGGATTCGCTTTGGCGCGCTACTATCGCGGATAATTGCCCATCCCACTCCCGGCACTCCGATGACATGATGACCAGGCTGTTCCCCGCCCTGCTGGCCGCACTGATGCTGATCACGGGCTGCGCGGTAATCGATCCGAACAACATCATCGGCCGGCGCTACGCGGATTCGCCGGACAGCAACCTGCCGCCGAATACTCATGGCGCCGGCGACCAAGGCTGGCGGCTGGCGGCGCTGGACTATGTGTGGACCACCGTCAACGAGAAATACTATGACCCGTCGCTGAACGGCGTTGACTGGCAGGCCGTGCGGCGCAAATACGAGCCTGCGATCCGGTCTGCTGCCGGCGACGATGAATACTGGGAAACGCTGGATCGCATGACCGGTGAGCTGAAGGACTCGCACACACGTGTCCACAGCCCGCGGCAGGTCGCCCGGGAACGCGACCATGAGTCGCATTCGCTCGGCATCGGCTTCATGGAACTGGGCGATGAACTCGTCATCACCAGCGTGCACCCGCAGTCGGATGCCTACTGGGCCGGCGTACGCCCGGGGATGACGCTGAAAACGATCGAGGATGAAGCCGCGATCGTCCGCTATCGCCGGCTGTTGAACGAGGTCAGGTATTCATCCACACCCTGGGCGCGGACACGCGGCGCGATCCGGCGCATTTCGGTCGGCGAGATCGACAGCAGCGTGCGCATGACCTTCGCCCGTTTCGGCCCCCCCGGTGAAAGCGGCGAAATTTCGGCAACGCTCAAGAGACGGGTGTTCCGGGTGCCGCCTGAAATCAATTCGCGGGTACTGCCGTCGGGGTTTGGCTACGTAAAATTCACACATTTCATGGGCAGCATGGAAAGCGGGATCCTCGCCGCCATCGACCGGATGAAAGACGCGCCCGGCATTATTGTCGACGTGCGTAACAATGGCGGCGGATCGCTCACCATGTCGAGCAACCTGATCAGCAAATTCCTGCGCCAACCGGCCAAGGGCGCGCGAGTGCTGACGCGAACCGGCAAGCCGATCACCGTGGCCTTCATCCCGGTGATCAAGCTGGAAACAGAACTGCGGGGCAGCGCGGAAAATGCGTACAACAAGCCGCTGGTCATTCTCACCAATGAAAACAGCGCATCGGGGTCGGAAATATTTTCTAGCACGCTGCAGGACCTGGGCCGCGCCACCGTGATCGGCCAGCGCACCTGCGGCTGCCTGTTGGGTTACCTCGGCTACGCCGACCTGCCTGGTGGTGGGCAGCTGGCCTACAGCGAATTGGGCTTTGTCTCGCCGAAGGGAAAGCGCATCGAGGGAGCAGGGGTTGCCCCGGATGTTGAGATTGCGCTGGCGCGGGAAGACTTCCTGTTCAGCCGTGACCGGACGCTGGAGGCGGCGGAGAAGTTTCTCCTCACAAGGGTCGTGGGAAAATAGTGCCGTTGTCCATTTTCACGACAACGTTCCCTCTCTAGCTCCGTCATTCCCGCGAAAGCGGGAATCCAGTGTCTTTCGCCGAGCGACGCTGGATTCCCGCTTTCGCGGGAATGACGAACCTTTTTTCGGCTTGTCGAGAATACTGAAAACATCAATAGTTGCAGCGAAAGGAATGGGATCGGCGTGCGACACGCCATCCCGATTCGTAAACCAATGAAGGCATAAATGAAAATCCTCATCCTCGGCGCCGGCGGGACCGGCGGCTATTTCGGCGGGCGTCTGCATCAGGGTGGCGCCGATGTCACTTTCCTGGTGCGTGAGAAACGCGCGCAGCAAATCGCCGCGCAGGGCCTGATGATCGAAAGCCCGAATGACAAGGTTACGCTCCAGGTGAAGACAGTGATGGCGGCGGCGGTTAAGCCGGAATACGACATCGTCATCCTTTCTTGCAAGGCCTACGATCTCGATGCCAGCATCGCCGCGATTACTCCCGCAATGGGTCCGGCGACCTGCGTGGTGCCATTGCTCAATGGCATCTCTCACCTCGACGCCCTCGATGGCGCCTTCGGCAAGCCGCGTATCATGGGTGGTGTTTGCCAGATCTCCGCCACCCTTACGCAGCAAGGTGTGGTCAAGTCGATGCTGGATGCGCATTCCATCATCTGGGGCGCGCGCGATGCATCACAGGCGGAACCTGCGCGAAAGCTGGGCGAGGCCTTCGCCGCGACCGTGGTGGACTGGAAGGTCGCCGAGAACATCATGCAGGACATGTGGGAAAAGGTGGCTTTCCTGTCCACGCTGGCCGGCATGACCTGCCTGATGCGCGGTTCGGTCGGCGACATCCTCGCTGCCCCGGACGGCCGCGCACTGATGCAACGCTACCTGGACTCCTGTATCGCCATCGCCAACCGCGAAGGATTCCCGCCACGAGCGAATATCATCGAGCGTTATCAAATGGTGATGAATTCAACCGGCTCGCCGATAACGGCATCAATGTTGCGCGATCTTGAAAACGGTGGCCCGGTCGAGGCCGACCATATCGTCGGCTTCATGCTCTGCAAGGCGCGCGAACATGGCATCGACGACGGCATGCTCGCGGTCGCCTACACGCATTTGAAGGCTTATGAGACGCGGCGGGCCAGGCAAGGTTTATAGCGCGCATAACATGGAAACTCCAAGCCTGGCGCGGCGTTCCAGCCACTTTTGGCCGGAAGGGTGCATCAGCGCTTGACCCTGCCACGCAAGCCGTCATGCGCAGCACGCTCGCCAAAGCCGTCAACGGCCCGACCTCGTCTTGATGATTCGCACATCGTCCATGTCGATTCCGCCCGAAACATTCACATCGAAATGCACATTCGAGCCGGATAACGCCTGGCCGATACGCGCCTTGGCCGAGGCAATGTCAGCGGCATTCACGCGCATCGATCGAGTGACGTCGCCCGCAACGAACGCAAGCGCAACTTCAAACGCCGCACCGCCATTGACACCGTTGAGCAAGACCCGCACCCGCCTGCCGTCGACAATCGCAGGCAACAGCACATCGATACTGGACCCGTTGGGCGTGGCGCTGCCGTTGCCCAGGAAATTGCCGACCTCGTCCATGACGCTGACGGTCCCTGCTTGCAAAATAGGATTGTTGAACGTGAATGCCAGCAGGTGCTGGCCTGCGCCGACCCGTGGCTCAACTGTCACCGCGCCGGTGGCCGGCACCCCCATCGCGATGACGATGCCGCGCACCATACCAGCGTGGCTCTTGCGCGATTCGACGCCCAGCAAGGCGAGCGGAGGCAGGTTGGACGGAATAGCGTCGATCGCTTCCGAGGCGATGCCAGCGCCGACAGCGTTATTGGCGAAAACACGGCACGAATAGAGCTGCCCGTTGGTCAGGCCGGACACGACAAGCGGCGATGCGCTGCCGCTGACCGCGTTGTTTCCGCAGCGCGCGGTGTAACCGGTGATGGCGGATCCGCCATCGTAGGCCGGTGTGGAGAACTCAAGCGTGATTTTGCCGTCGCCGGGCGTCGCGCTGTGGAGCGGCGTCATGTCAGGACCCATCAGCGAGACGAATTTCTGCACCACGATATCGGTGTACACCCGGCCTACGGCGTAGACACTGTTGCCGGGCCCGATGGCGACGGCAAATCCTTCTGGGGACACAGGGTGAATCTGCGTCCAGATCAATCCGCCGTCAATACCGTTGTACTTGATAGTGCGCATGCGGTACGCGGTGGGGCTGCTCTCCAGCGCACTGCCGGTCACGATCACGTTTCCACTTGGATCAATCGCAACGGCATTGGCATATTCATCGGTAGCGATGCCTCCCCCGGGACCGTTGAAACGCACGTTCCAGATCGGCGCGCCGTACGCCAGGGGATATTTCACCGTGCGGTAATTGTAGAACGTGCCATCCGGATCATTGCTGGTACCGGTCACGACAAAATAGCCGGCGTTGTCGAAAGCCACCGCCTTCGGCGTTCCCGCCACGCCGGAATCATTGAACTGCACGCTCCACGCGATGGCGCCGTTGCCGCTGTCAATTCTGTAAATTCGCGGCCCCGCCGCAATCAGACTGCCGTCCGGCGCAACGGCCAACACGCGCGCACCTACGGCCGCGACGTTCCAGAGTGGGTTACCGGTGGTGCTGTCGAGTTTGCGCATTTGCGCGCCGTGAACGTACACATTGCCGGCGGCGTCCGCTGCGAAAAGATCGAAGTATTCGATCACGGCGCTCCACAATGTCTGACCGGCTGCGTTCATCTTGACGACGCGACTATCCGCGTCAGAAGTCTTGGCCACGATGTCGCCATTACCCAGTATCAACATGCCATCGGGGTAACCGGGCTGGGAAAAGGTTGTTGTCTGTGCGCCCGTCGCGGCGGAATAAGTGAGGAACCGCGCCTTCGGTCCGCTCGCCTCCTCGATGCCGGCAAGGACAACCGGATTGGCCTGCGGATTGAGGCTGAGGCTCTGCGCGAAGGGGTAAGTCCCGGTCGTGACCCCTGCATAGACCGTACTCCAGGCGATATTGCCGGTTGCAGCACCGAGCTTGTAGGTGATGATGCTGTTTTCCGGCGTGTCGAGCGAGCATCCGTTGACGAAGACATTTCCGGCTGTGTCGACAAACGGGTTGGGCGGCTGGCGCGGCAGGAAGCAATGTACCTGCCCAGTGCCGGTGCGCGTCAGAGTCTTGTTCCACGGATTGGTCAGTGTGGCGGCAATCGGCACGATTTCTCGCGAATACGGCAGCGACGGCGTACTGCTGCCGGCCGCGTTGCTGGCAATCGCATAAAACATGTAGCGAACGCCGTTGTACAGTCCCGTCACGGTATGGCTGAGCGTTGTACTGCCGGCATTGATATCCACGCCGCCTGCCGGCACCGATATCACGGTATAACCGGTGATCGCACTGCCGCCATTGGAGACCGGCGCTGCAAATGTGACCGTCGCCGTGGCATTGCCGGGAACGGCCGCCATATTGCGTGGAGGACTGGGCGGCTCGCTTGGTGTGACAATGTTCGAAAGCGCCGATGCAGGTCCGGTACCCGACGCGTTGGTCGCGGTGACCGTGAAGCGGTACGCCACGCCATTGCTGAGCCCGCCTACTTGTATGTTCGAACAAGGTGTCGTGCAGGTGCCGGTAAATCCACCCGGAGAAGAAGTTGCGTCGTACTTCAGAATCCCGGCACTGCCGGAAGCCGGCGGGGCGAAGGTCACCGTGGCGATCGTATTTCCCGGCGTCGCTACCACCGAGGTTGGCGCACCAGGCACCGGCTGCGGCGTGACGCTGTTGGATGGACTCGACTCCAGGCTATCCCCGACCGCATTGTGTGCGTGCACCGTAAAGGTATAGGCCGTGCCGTTATTGAGGCCGCCAACGTTGATCGACGTGCACGGCGCCACGCAGGCAGCCTGCACGTTGCCGGGTGTTGATGTGGCCCTGTAGGACAGAATCGCCGAACCGCCGCTGCTGGCCGATGGCACAAAGGTAACCGTCGCCTGCGAATTCGCGGCACTCGCCACCACGCCAGTCGGTGCGCTTGGCGCGATGGCCGGAACAGCGATATTGAAGTTGTTGGCATGACGCCATCCGCCGTTGCTCGCGCTCGAAAATCCGAGGCGGGACACGGCATAGATGGTGGCGGTACCGCCCGGAATAGCATTGGCCGGCATGGTGAAGGTGAAGGAATAGCTCGCAATCCCTGCCGTGGTGGTGGTCAACGGCGTTGTGCCGGCGTTGGTCGTGTGAACGATTTCGCCGACACCGCTTACCACCATGAGGTTGGGCGGCGAGACCGACAGCGCGGTGAGTCCCCCGGTACTGGCGATATTCACGCCCATGCGAGTACCCGTTCCCGCCGCGACGCGGCTGGCGGTGACGGTGTAATTTCCCGGCTGCCCGGGGTTGAGCGCGGCCGGACCCGTGATGTTCACCGTCATGGTGGTCGTATCCGGTCCCTCGTTATTGTGGCATCCGCCGCTAATGCCACAACCCAGCCCGGTTCCGCTAAAGGTATTGGTGCGCCCGGTAGGGCCCTGACTCGAGACACCCCAAGCCAGGTCGCAAAACGCGATGGCCATTGCCAGCGGCAAGACAATGGCAAACCGCAACCGTGAGGGGCGACGCTTTTGATGGGCATGACATTGAATGGTCCCACGATTGCCTGGCATTCCCCGCGCCTCCCTTCGCGTTTTTTGGAATTCTTGTTTGTTACGGTTGCCGTTTGAATGACATCGTACAAATGAATGATATCGACTCGTGGTGCAAATGCATAGCAGCGGCGCGGGCAGCATGATGCCCCGCCGTGTTGACATTGAACATTCGCAACGCGCCGGTTGCGTGCCGTGCCGCACCCGGTAGCATGCAGGTAACATGTATGAATATTTTCCCTCCGGCCAGCCCCACCCCGCGACTACCCGATGAATCCCAAGAACGGACTGGACCTCGTATTTAATTACTACCGGTCCGGCCGCGTCGACGCAGGCGATGCGACGTGCCGGGCGCTGCTGCAGGAATCCGCCCCACTTGAAACGCCGCTGCTGCTGGCGCTGGGCATGATTGCGCAACAGGCCGGCAGCCGCCTCGCAATCGACTTGTTCGGCATGGTCCTTGCCGCCACGCCGGATCACATCGACGCGCACTTCTACCTCGGCAATGCGCTGCTGCAGGATGGCAGGCTGGCGGATGCCGAAGCGAGCTATGCCCGCGCGCTGGCGGTGGCCGCCGATCACGCCGATGCGATCTACCAACTGGGCGTGATTGCGCATTTGCAGGGCCGGCTCGACGAGGCCATCGCGCGTTACCGGCAGGCGATCGCCCTGCAGCCTGACGCGCCGGCAAAGCTTGGCAATCTCGGCGTGGCGCTCGATGCGCAGGACCGCTTTGCGGAGGCCGCGCATTGCCTGCGGCAGGCGCTGGCGCTCGATCCGCAAAACGCCGAGACTTTCTTTAACCTCGGAAACACGCTGAAGTCCCTGGGGCAAACGGACGAGGCAATCGCCTGCTATCGCCATGCCATCGAACTGCGCGCCGATTTTGTCGAGGCGCTGGATAACCTCGGCGTGGCGCTGCAGGAACAGGGCGTGCTGGAGGAGGCGGTGGCCTGCTATTGCCGCGCGTTGGCACTGCATCCCAACTGGCCGCCGACGTTGGCCAATCTCGGCGTGGCGTTGCGCGAGCAGGGTAAGCTCGATGAGGCGATCACCACCTCGCTGCGCGCCGTGCAGTTGGGTGAATCGGCCGAGACGCGGATTGCCTTTGCGCAGGCGGTCTGCGCGGCATCGCCACAGCAGTTGGCGAATGTCCAGGCTGGATTGCGCGAGTGGGTGACGCGGGCCATTGCCGAAGCATGGGGGCGGCCGGCGGACTTGCTGTCGCCGTCGCTTGCACTCGTTACATCGAATCCGGTTATTGGCGAAATGTTTGATCGCGCTACCAACTCCGGACGGGAAACTCGGGACGCAGAATCGCTGTTCGCCGCCGAGGGACTTGCTGCGGTGGCGGACTATGCACTGCTGATTGCCTTGCTCGAAAACACCCAGGCGAACGACGCCACACTCGAACGCTTCCTGACGATGACGCGTGCAGCGCTGCTGGTACGCGCCGGCAATCCGGTGCATGCCGATGAGGCGCTGGCGTTCTGGTGCGCACTGGCGCGGCAGTGTTTTATCAACGGCTACGTTTTTGCGGAAACGGAAACCGAGACCCGGCGCGCGAAAGAATTGCGCGATGAAATTGCGGCGATGTTCTCAACCGGGACGCCTGTACCGCCATTGAAGCTTGTTGCCGTCGCGGCCTATTTCCCGCTGCATGGCATTGCCGGCATAGCGTCGCTGCTGCCGCAAGCGTGGGCACCCGCCATCAATGCCCTGCTCACCCAGCAGGTGCGCGAGCCTGCCCGCGAACGCGAGATCGCCGCCGCCATGGCGCGCGCCACACCGATCACCGGCGAAGTCTCGCAGCGGGTGCGGCAACAATACGAAGAGAACCCCTACCCGCGCTGGGTGAAGCTGCCGGCAACCGGCAAGCCCGACTTGTTGACCGCGATGTTGAAGCGCGAATTTCCATTGGTGCCGATCGGGCCGGCAGGCGCCACCTCACCGCTAGAAATCCTCGTCGCCGGCTGCGGTACCGGCCAGCATTCGAACGCAACCGCACGCGCATACCGGCACGCGCGCGTGCTGGCGGTGGATCTCAGTCTCGCGAGCCTCGGCTTTGCAAAGCGCAAGAGCGAAGAACTCGGTGTGAACAACATCGACTACGCCCAAGCCGACATCATGGAACTGGGCAAGGTGTGGCTGCCGTCGGGACGGCGATTCGATTTGATTGAATCGGTCGGCGTCCTGCATCACCTGGACGACCCGGTGGCCGGCTGGCGGGTGCTGCTCTCATTGCTCAAGCCGCGCGGCTTGATGCGGCTGGGCTTTTACAGCGAGCGTGCGCGGCGGGCGGTGGTGGCGGCGCGCGAATTCATCGCTACCCACGGTTACGGCAGCAGCGCGGAAGAAATCCGCTGCTGCCGACAGGAGATTCTCGCGCAGGTGCACCAAGACGGCGCGGCGTCATCATTGGCGCCACTGCTGCGCTTCAGCGATTTCTACGGTACCAGCGAGTGCCGCGATTTGTTGTTCCATGTGCAGGAGACACGCTACGAACTGCCGCAATTGAAATCCATCATCCAAGAACTGGATCTCGACTTCATCGGCTTGTTGGTCGAGCCGGCGATTCGCCGGCAATACGATGCGCTCTATCCCGGCGATCCGGGACGTACGAATCTTGATAACTGGCATGTATTCGAACAGCGGTACCTGGAGACCTTTGCAGGGATGTATCAGTTCTGGGTGCAGGCGCGGGATTGAAGGCCACGATCAACCACTAAACCCTAGCATTGGCGCGGCGTTACAGGCCTTTTCGCGGATTCAAGTACGACTCCCGACACGCGGTTGGCAGTTGAATGCTACCTCATAGGGGGTCAGGAAGCCGAGGCATTTACGCGGACGATGATTGTATTTTTCTTCGAGGCTGCGGCACTTGGCGGGTGTCAGGTCGACATAGCCACCGAAGCCGCACTCCACCCGATGATGCGGGAGCAGGCGCTGCGCGAAGCCGTGCCGCTCTGAATTCACGGCCATGAAACCCGGACCGCAGGCGGACGCGCTCTACCTTCGCCACATGCTGGAGTGCATCGCCCGCATTGATGAATACGCCGCTGGCGACCATGCGCGCTTCAAGAACTCACGGCTGATCCAGGACGCTGTCGTTCGCAACCTGCAAACATAGGCCGAATCCAGCATGCAGTTGAGCGAGACGATTCAGGCCAGCGAGCCGGCGATTCCGTGGCGGGCGATAACACCATCTTGACTGCCCGATTACGCCGGATGTTGTTACGTGCCGCGTCATGATCGTGACCTGTGTATCGAACCGGCAGTCCCATCACCTACTACGGCATCACTAACCCCGACCTTGCTTTGACCGGTGGCAAGTCAGCCGCATCGATGGTCCCCGAAGCGTTGAGATCGAATTTAGCATTGCCGGGATTAGCGATCTGCCCGATCCGCGCTTTGATGCTGCCGATATCGCTCGCATTGACCGAGCGGGAGCTATTCACGTCGCCCACTAAGAAGCCAAGGGAGACAGTAGCAGTGCCTGTGCCGTTGATGCCTGTGAGCCTAACGGTAGCACATAGAAGAAACGCTCTTTCCATTACTTGCACAAACTTCATGACGCGCTCTCCCGGGAAACCTGGCTTTTTAAAAAAGCGCGCACCAAATCGCAGTGCGAATTAAACGACCAAGCTCACCGGCGGCCAAGCCGTCCGGTGGGGCACCTGGTCATGCCTGCACCCCATGCTCGATAGTCCTCTGCAACGGCTTGATACGCGCAATAACCCGGCCTGCCGAGTCCTCCGCACACTGCACGTCGTAGTTGCTTTGCAGGTTAAGCCAGAACTGGTGCGATGTATTGAAGAACCGCGCCAGCCGCAGCGCCGTATCCGCGGTGATGCCGCGCCGCTCGCGCACGATCTCGTTGATACGCGCGGGGGTCACATTGAGCGCGCGTGCGAGCGCATTGCTGGAAAGCCCCAGCGGAATCATGAACTCCTCCCGCAGTTGTTCGCCAGGGTGAATTGGAGGCAGCTTCTTGCTCATATTCATACTCCTTCAGTGGTAGTCCACAATTTCAACATCTCTCGGGCCTTGCGGCGTCCACACAAAACACACTCGGAACTGATCGTTGACGCGAATGCTGTACTGCCCTTTACGGTTGCCGCTCGGGGCTTCCAGCCGGTTGCCGGGTGGCGATGCCATATCACGCAACTCGCCCGCCGCGTCAAGTTGATCCAGCTTGCGCCGTGCAACCGCCTCGATGTTCACCCACCGCGCCACCCGGCGGCGTTGGTGCAAGGTTTCGGTGTCACTGCATTTGAAAGACTGAATCATCGGCATATGGTATATCGCGTTACGATACAGCACAAGCCCCAGCCTCAGTATGGTCTCCTTTCGCCTCGCCCACTTCGGGGCCAACCAGCGAAAGACGCATCATATGCATTCGACTTATTTATCCAGTAAAGTCAAGCACAGGCGGGGCTTTCAGAGCCTTATTGGCCTGGAAGGCGCGCCAGTGCTAGCGTTTACCATTAATCCCCCAAGCCGTGATTATTTCAAGAGCCACGATTGCTTGCCCCATTTAAAAAGGGGGGCGATGTGATGGCCCGATTTCAGATTGAGGGCGTCGGGGGATTTCCCAATTGTCAAAAGCCTGCCGTTACTCCTCTTCCTTCGCATGCACCTTGTAGATCTTCACCAGCTCTGCCTGCGTATGCGCCGGCACCGGTTCGTAATGCGAAAGCTCAATCGAGTAACTACCGTGACCGCCAGTGAGTGACTTCAGCTTTGTCTGGTAGTCACGCAATTCCGATAGCGGCACGATACCCATCACCACCGACACGCCGGCGGACATTCCACGCGTTCCGGTGATCTGCCCGCGCCGCGATGACAGGTCGCCGGTCACGGTGCCAATATAGGTGTCAGGCACCGTCACTTCGACGTTCACGATCGGCTCCAGCAATACCGACCGCGCCTTGGAAATGGCGTCGATGAATGCCTTGCGTCCGGCCGTGGCAAAGGCGACTTCCTTGGAATCAACCGGATGGCTCTTGCCGTCGTAAATGATGACGCGTACATCATGCACCGGAAAACTCGCCAGTGGTCCGGAGACCAGCACCTCGCGAATGCCCTTTTCCACCGCCGGGATGAATTGCGTGGGGATGGTGCCGCCGTGGATGTCGTTGACGAAATCAAATCCCGCACCGCGCGCCAGCGGCTCGATACGCAGGAATACTTCGCCGAACTGCCCGGCCCCGCCGGATTGCTTCTTGTGGCGGCAGTGGCCATCGGCCTTGGCCATGATGGTTTCGCGATAGGGAATCTTCGGCGGCTTGGTGGTGATCTCGAGGTTGTACTGCTTGTTCATGCGCTCGAGCATGATGCGCATATGCAAATCGCCGAGGCCGTTGATGACGGTCTCGTGGGTGGTGGGATGGCGTTCGACGACGAAGCACGGGTCTTCCATTTCCAGCTTGTGAAGGACTTCGAAAATGCGCTGCTCGTCGCCGCGGCGTTTGGGCTCGACCGCGAGGCCGTACATCGGCTGCGGAAATTCCAGTGGCAGCAGGTGGATCTGGTCTTCATCGTGCGAGTCGTGCAGCACGGAATCAAAGGCAATGTGATCGACCTTGGCGACTGCGCCGAGGTCGCCCGGCAACAACTGCTTTACTTCCTGGAATTCCTTGCCTTGCAGCATGTAAAGATGCCCGGCCTTGAACGGCTTGCTGGTTTCGCCGACATACAGCGGCGTATTGGCGGTGATGGTGCCCTGATGAACGCGAAACACACCGACCTTGCCGACGAACGGATCGACGATGACCTTGAAGACATGGGCGATGACGTGCATCTTGGCGGCCGGCACCGAGCGGAATTCCTCGGCGTCCTTGCCCTCGCCCTTGACGAACAGCGGCGGATTGCCTTCGATCGGATTGGGGGCGAGCTTGGCGAAGATATCCAGCAGCTCCGGCACGCCGGCGCCGGTGCGCGCGGAGACAAAGCAGACGGGAATCAGGTGGCCATCACGCAGGGCCTTTTCAAATGGTGCGTGCAACTGCTCAGGGGTGATCGAGTCGCCCTGCTCAAGGTACAGCGTCATCAGTTCTTCATCGACTTCCACCACCTGGTCGACCAGCGCCGAGTGTGCGGCGGCCACCGACGAGAAATCGGAATCACCGGCGGGATTGAAAAAACAATCGATCACCGCCTTGCCTCCGTTCGAGGGCAGGTTGATCGGCAGGCATTCCTTGCCGAAAGTTTCCTGGATATCCGCCAGCAGCGCGGGCAAATCGACGTTGTCCGCATCGATCTTGTTGATGATGATCATCCGGCACAGGTGGCGTTTCTGCGCCAGCGTCATCATGCGGTGGGTGGTGAGCTCGATGCCGTTCTGCGCATTGATCACCACCGCCACCGTCTCGACCGCATCCAGCGCGGAGATCGCCGGGCCCATGAAATTCGGGTACCCGGGGGTGTCGATCAGGTGGATGTGGGTGTTGAGGTGGGAGAAATGCAGGAGGGAGGAATTGAGCGAGTGCTGGTAGGATTTTTCGAGGGGATCGAAGTCGGCGACTGTCGTCCCCTTTTCCACACTGCCCGGGGTGGCAATCGTCCCGGTTCGGTGCAGCAGGGCCTCGGTCAGGGTAGTCTTGCCGCCGGCCCCGTGGCCGACCAGTGCAATAGTGCGTAGCTGCTCCGTCGTGAACGTCGACATGAAACCTCCGATGCAGGATTATTTTCTGGTTTGAGAAAATAGCCTACCACTGTGGCGGGTTTGCATCAAAGGGTTAGGTCAATTGTTCTTGCAATAAGGCCGTCGCTGAGGAACAAGGATTTCCATTCCGCTCTCTAGTTGTCCGTCAACCGAAACAAAAAACTTCCACAGAATTTGAAATTTGGCCGCAATGGATCTGGCAAGGGCGATACGTGCGAGCCCTTCAATGCATTTATCACGGCGAAAGAAAACGCTGGTTTGAACGGTTTTGCAGCCAGAATATGCGTTATCTCCACCTCAAGCACCTCACCGCTTGTCCCGCTAACTGTTGCTAAGAAATTCAAATTGGCTTGTGCTCCTGCGCGTCTCGCCTCGGCAGGATAACGAACTCGCGTCCGATCTTCGGGTTTACTCAACCAGCCGTATGAATACTTCGCAACCGGTGGGGGGTTCTTGTCAGGTAATGCTCTGTGAGAGAGTGCGATCTGAGCCTTTCCATTTGCGACCGTAAACGTAAGGCGGGCACTGCCAACAGTTTCATAAGGCACACACTTTGACGATATTGGCACGTTGAACACCCATCGCCTCACGACTTCCAAAGTTGCCTCTTCAAACGCCGGATTTCTTGGCGTCGAACTGATCGCGCGGATTTCCTTGGCATAGCCGACGACATCAATCAGCACTTCAACGTCAACAATACCTTCGATCCCGCGCTCCAGTGCGTCTTGCGGATACTTGGGCGGCACGATGTGTTTGACACGGGCCCAAGTTTTCGGGTCGCTGTCAAATATTACTTCCTCATCTGCCATGGTGTCGCCTGGAACACTGGCTTTGGAATCAGCTTGCACGTGTGTGCAAGCCAGCCATGCACCGACGAGAAGCATGGCCATGCCACCACGGCAATTTCGACTATTGTTTTTCTTGCAAAGCATCGAATTGATAAATGACACCTTTTGGCTTGACGTTGTCAGATACGGTCGGTTCCCGGCGCTGGTCGATAGCTGTGTCGACTGGACTCACAAAATACCAAGCCTGACATCGATTGATTCAACATGGCCCGCCCGACAAGAAGAGTCATTCTTAGCCAGGAAGCCTAGCCTACCACCGAGTCGGGATTGCATCAAAATTGGTGTCCATCATGGTATCCGGCTAACATCCCCCATGCCCACCGCCCTCAACCCCGGCGTCAAGAAGCGCGAAGTTTTCGCCTGGTCGATGTACGACTTTGCCAACTCCGGCTACACCACCGTCGTACTGACGGCGGTATTCAATGCTTACTTCGTTTCCGTCATCGCACAGAAGGCCGAATGGGCGACGTTTGCCTGGACGGCGATCCTGGCGGTCTCGTATCTGGCGGTGATGATCGCCGGGCCGATCATCGGCGCCTATGCCGATGCCCATGCGGCGAAGAAGCGCGTGCTGTTCCTGGTGACGACCGGCTGCGTGATGTCGACCGCGCTGCTGTATCAGGCGGGACCGGGGACGATTCTCTGGGCGGCGGTGTTCATCATCATCTCCAATTTCTGCTATGCCATCGGCGAGAACATCACCGCCGCGTTCCTGCCGGAGCTGGCGCGGCCCGAGGCGCTGGGCAAGGTCTCCGGCTGGGGCTGGAGCCTGGGATACGTCGGCGGGCTGGTGGCACTGGGCCTGTGCCTGGCGTGGATCATGACCGCCGCCTCGCGAGGCCAGACCACGTCGGAGGCCGTACCGGCAACCAACCTGATCACCGCGGTCGTGTTTGCGCTCGGCGCGACCGTCACGTTTATCGTGCTCAAAGAGCGCGCCCTGCCGGCGCCGCCGTCGAGTGACACGCTGAGCGCATTTGCACGCCTGGCCCGCACCGCGCGCGAGGCAGCGCGCTACAAGGACCTGCTGCGCGTATTCCTGTGTGGCACCTGCTATCAGGCGGGGGTGGCCACGGTGATCACGCTGGCGGCGATCTACGCGCAGGTGGTGATGGGTTTCACCACCCAGGACACGCTGGTGCTGGTGCTGGTCGTCAACATTACCGCGTGCGTCGGTGCGCTGGCGTTCGGCTATGTGCAGGACGCAATCGGCAAGAAGAATGCATTGGCCATCACCCTGGTGGGCTGGATGACGATGGTTGGGTTTGCCTGGTTCGCGACCACGCCACCGCTGTTCTGGGTGGCGGCGAATCTGGCCGGCCTATGCATGGGCTCCAGCCAATCAGCGGGTCGCGCGTTGGTGGCGTTCCTTTCGCCGCCCGATCGCGCCGCGGAATTCTTCGGCCTGTGGGGTGTGGCCACGCGCCTGTCGGCAATCCTCGGCCCGCTCACTTACGGGGCAATATCGTGGGCGAGCGGTGGCAATCATCGACTGGCGATGCTGATCACGATGGTGTTTTTCATCGCGGCCTTGCTGGTGCTGGTAGGCGTCGATGAATCGCGCGGGCGGCGGGCGGTCAGCTAGCAGCTTGTTGATTTTCGCGGCATATACTTTCTGCGTGGTCACAGGCAGGCACTTCTCCCTTTGAAAAAGGGAGATTGAGAGGGATTTGGAGCGGTTGTAACTCGATAACGACCGAAAATCGCCCTCAATCCCCCTTCGTCGAAGGGGGAAGTGTCCGACATTGAGCGCCGCAGTGAAGGACTCCGAGAATTTCTACAACCCCTAGCAGGCTGCCAGCAACACCTGCTCGGCTATACTGGCAGCGAAATAATCACCGGCCCCGCACAGGCCTTTCATGCATAAAAACTACTACCAGATCCTGCGCATCAAGAACGATGCGAGCGACGAACAGATCGCCGATGCGTACTATCGCGCTCGTGATCGCGTGGCGCAGTCCGGCGTCGAAGACCCGGATACGCTGGCGCTGCTGAAAGACGCGTTTGAAACACTTTCCGACGCCCGCAATCGCGCCGCCTATGACCAGTCGCTGAGCGAACCGCCGCCCCCGCCGCCGCGCTTGCGGGCCGTGAGCGCGCCGCCGCCCGGCATCCCCGCCACGGAGGACGATCACATCGAGGCCGCGCCGCAGTCCGGCACAAAATGGAAAGGACTCGGCATCGCCGCCGCGGCAATGCTGCTGACGGTATTTGTCGGCTTCATGTTTTCCGGCAAATCGACCGCGCCCAAGGCGCCTTCGGCCACCTTGGTCAGCACATCGACCACTTCGAGCATCGCGGTTTCATCGGATCCGATCGGGTCCGGTCAGGCGCCTGCCTCGACGACTCCGCAGAATACCGCCGGTACCGCGCCCCGAACCGGCGACCAGGTGTTCGCTGAGGTGGCGCACAGTATCGTGCGCATTGTGGTCATGGATGATTCGCACCAACCCATCGGCGGCGGCAGCGGTGTCGTCACCGGGCGCGGCACCGTGATTACCAATTGCCATGTGGCGCTGAAGGGCCCACTCATCGAGGTCCGCGCCGGCAAAGATGGCTTCCCGGCAAACGTCACGCTGGCCGACGAATTGTACGATCTGTGCCAGCTTTCGGTGGCCGGCGGATTCAGCGCGCCGGCGGTGGAAATCGGCAATATGCTATACGTGCGCACCGGACAAAAGGTATTCGCGATCGGTGCGCCGCAGGGGCTGGAACTCACCATCAGCGAAGGTATCGTCTCGTCGTTGCGCGAGACCAGTCTGGGCAAGATCCTGCAGACCACCGCGCCGATCTCGCCCGGCTCAAGCGGCGGCGGATTGTTCAATATTTCCGGGCAGCTGATCGGCATCACCACCTTTCAATTGCGCAGCGGCCAGAACCTGAATTTCGCCGTGCCGGCGGACTGGATTGCGGATATGTCGCCGCGCGGCGGGCCGGGGCCGAGTTTGCAGTAGGCGGCAGTGCAAGAATGCCCACTGCCACTTACGGCAACCGCAACCCGCGCTTCCCCATCACCACCCGCACGCGATCCGGATAGTCACTGATGATGCCGTCGACTTTGTAATCGAGCATGCGCTCGATGTCCGCCGGTTCATTCACCGTCCACACCACCACTTTCAATCCGCGCGACTGCGCATCCTTGACCTTGGCCTCGTCGATTTCGCCGAAATAAGGCGACCAGGTGGTTCCGCCGGCGGCCTGCACCATGCGCGCCACCGATCCGCCTAAGGCCTGCGCGTTCAATCCCGCGGTCCATGCCGAGCCCTCGCTGCTCGCGGCATTGATGTTGTCGAGAAATTTTTGTTGCGCCGACAGGTAAGCCGTGGGAATTGCCGGCGCATTCTGCTGCGCGATTTTTAGCGTGCGCCAGTCGAAACTCTGCAAGGTGACGCGGCCGGCCATGTTATTGGCTTCGATTACCGCGGTCAGCGCGTCGACGAACGCCTCCGGGCCCGGCGTTGCGTCGCGTTCAAACGGTGATAACTTGGTTTCGATGTTGAAGCGGATATGCCGGTTATCCATTCGTTTCACCATGGCAAACAGATCAGCGAGCTTCGCGTAGCGGGTACCGTCGACGGCCTGTTGCCCGGGATAGCGCCTGCCATAGGCGGATTCCGGATTGAGGCGGCCGATATCGTATTGCTGAAGCTGCTCGTAGGTCAGGGAACGGATGGATGGGCCTTTCTTTTCGAGCCACTTGCCGTCCGCTCCGCGAACGATATCGGGATTGAGCAGCGGGTCATGGCCGATGACGACGACGCCATCGCGGGTAATGGCGGTATCCAGTTCCAGCGTGGTGACGCCGATGCGCAGTGCGTTCTCAAAAGCCGGCAGGGTGTTTTCCGGCATCAGGCCGCGGCCGCCGCGATGCGCCTGCAGGTCGATGGTCGAGCCGCAGCCCGTCGCCAAAACCGTTACCAGCAACAAAAGCGGAAGTCGCATTCGTGCCCCGCGTATGAGAAAATTTCGGATTACGTATCCCGGGGGTTTGTTGAGCTTCCCTTGGGATCCCAAGAGTAACTCAACATACCCCCTAGCAAAGCACCACCATGCCCAGCGGCAACGAATTACCTGTAAACGACAACGCGCACGTCACCAATTTCATCCGCAATATCGTCGAGGCCGACTTCGCGGCGAACAAGTTCGCGACGCGCAAATGGGCCGGCAAACCCGGATTGGCCCGCGATCATGCCGCCGGGGCGCCGGACCCGGCGAAAATCCGCACGCGCTTTCCGCCGGAACCGAACGGTTATCTGCACATTGGTCATGCCAAGTCGATCTGCCTCAACTTCGGCCTCGCCCGCGACTACGGCGGCCGCTGTCATTTGCGCTTCGACGACACCAACCCGGCAAAGGAAGAGCAGGAGTACGTCGATTCCATTCTGGACAGCGTCCACTGGCTGGGTTTCGACTACCAGCAGGACAACGAGAGCAATCTTTACTACGCCTCAGATTACTTTGACTGGATGTACCTGTTCGCCGAGGCATTGATTGAGAAGGGCTTCGCTTATGTGGACAATCTTTCCGCCGACGAAATACGCGAATATCGCGGCACGCTGACCGAACCGGGTCGTGATTCGCCGCATCGCGGGCGCGGCATTGCCGAGAATCTGGCGCTGTTCCGCGAAATGCGTGACGGCAAGCATGCCGATGGAACGCTTGTGCTGCGCGCGAAGATCGACATGGCATCGCCCAACATCAATTTGCGCGATCCGGTGCTGTATCGCATCAAGCGCGGACATCATCATCGCACCGGCGACAAATGGTGCATCTATCCGATGTACACCTACGCGCATCCGCTGGAAGATGCGCTCGAGCAGATCACGCACTCGATCTGCACCCTGGAGTTCGAGGACCAGCGGCCTTTCTACGACTGGCTGCTGGAACACGTGCGCGATGCCGGTTACTTCGCCGATCCGCTGCCGCGGCAATATGAGTTTGCGCGCCTCAACGTCACCTACGTTGTCACCAGCAAACGCCTGCTGAATCAACTGGTGACCGAGAAGCATGTCGACGGATGGGATGATCCGCGCATGCCGACATTGGCCGGCGCCCGCCGGCGCGGCTATTCACCGGAGGGATTTCGCGTCTTCGCCGAGCGCACCGGGGTCAGCAAGTCGTCCGGCTGGATCGACTACAGCGTGTTGGAAGAATGCATGCGCGAACAAATGAACGAGTCCGCGCCGCGCCGCGTGGCGGTGCTCGATCCGGTCAAACTCGTCATCACCAATTATCCCGAGGGACATAGCGAGGAGGCGTTCGCGCCGAATCATCCGCAAAAACCGGAACTCGGCAAGCGCGCGTTACCGTTTTCACGTGAACTGTGGATCGAACGCGAGGATTTTCAGGAAACGCCGGCCAAGGGTTATTTCCGGTTGTTTCCGGGCAACCGCGTGCGGCTGCGTTACGGGTTTGTCATCGAGTGCACCGGCTGCGAGAAAGATGCCGACGGCAACGTCACCCGCGTGCTGGCCGAGTACCTGGCCGACAGCAAGTCCGGCACGCCCGGCAGCGATAGCTACAAGGTCAAGGGCAATATTCACTGGCTGTGCGCGCGGGGTGCGTGGCAGGCAGAAGTGCGGCTATTCGATCGCCTGTTCAAGGTGGCCTACCCGGGGCGCGACTCCGGCAACTACCTGGATGACCTCAATCCCGATTCGAAGAAAATCATCAGCGCGTATCTCGAGCCCTCATTGAAAACGGCGCAGGCAGAAGACCGTTTCCAGTTCGAACGGCACGGCTATTTCGTCGCCGATCGCGTCGACTCGGCACAAGGCCGGCCGGTGTTCAATCGTGCGGTCACGCTGAAGGATTCGTGGTCGGCGCGGAAGTAGCGAACAGTCCGACCAGCCGTCGGGAAACACCACCGAATCGCGCGACTTACTTGGTCGTCCAGGCGTCGAAGTCGAGCTTGTTGACATCGAATTTCACCGACGTCGGCGCGGCGCTGGCGTGGATTTCGCGCTCGGCCTTGTGAAACGCCTCCGCCAGTTTAAAGCTGACCTTGGCGAGGCCTTCGGGATTGGTGGCAATCTTGACAGCGTCATCGCTGACGGCAACCTGCGCATTGACGAGTTGCACGTAAATCAGTGCCGCCATGTCCCTGACGGGATTGCGAATTTCGGATTCTTTGTCGGCGGGCATGTTGTTTCCTGATCCATTATGGGACATCTATCCTACCCGCAATGGCGGTTTGATGGTTGGGCAACGTGGCCGGGGCCGAGACGTGGGCCCAGTACCCTGGCGGGGCCTGGGTTCATTCGGTGGAATCCCTGCGGTGAATGGGTTACCCTCTGCCATCAGCAAGCGACATACCCCCACACGATGCCCCAGAGGAGCGACGTCATGGCTGAAGAAACGAAGCTGTTGGTCGATGAACTCCAGGCGCGACCGGCCTCCGAGGCGGCACGGCTGCTGGAACCGGTGCCGCCAGCGATCGCTTGCGACGCGCTGGCCCAGCTGAATCCGGCGTTCGCGCAGGATATTCTTGCCGAACTTCCCGACGATGCCCGGCACCAGATCATCGCCGCGGCATCCGTGGAAGTCGCCCGCCAGTGGAAAACCAATCAGGCATTTGAGGAAGGCACGCTGGGGCGTTTGATGGAGCCGGCCTACGCCGTATTTTCGCCCGCCACCACGGTCGGCGAAGCGACGGAAGCGCTGCGCGCGCTGATCAAGTCGGTGTTCATCACCTACTGCTACATCACCGAACCCGGTGGCAAGCTGCTGGGCGTGATCACCATGCGCGACCTGCTGTTCGCCGACAATGCCGTGCGGCTGGAAGACGTGATGTTGCGCGATGCATTTTCACTGCGTCCGCAACTGCCGATCTCGGATGCGATGCGCGCAACGCTCAACCGGCACTATCCGGTGTATCCGGTGTGTGATGAGTCCGGAATACTGCTCGGCCTGGTGCGTGGCCAGACCATCTTCGCGGCCGAGGCCTTTGAGATTACCGCCCAGGCCGGCAGCATGGTCGGCGTGGAGAAAGAAGAGCGCGTGACCACGCCGATGCTGCAGAGTTTCAAGTTCAGGCATCCGTGGCTGCAGTTGAACCTGCTGACGGCCTTTCTCGCGGGCGGCGTCGTCGCCATGTTCCAGGGGACCATCGACCGGCTGGTCATCCTCGCGGCCTTCCTGCCGGTGCTGGCCGGGCAATCCGGCAATACCGGCTGCCAGGCGATGGCGGTCACATTGCGCGGCATCACGCTGGGCGAAATCAAGCCCGGCGACGGCAAGGCACTGGTGTTCAAGGAGGGTGCGCTGGGCGCCATGAATGGTGCACCGATCGGCATCGTCGCCGGCATCGCCATGTATCTCACCGCCACGGCACAACACTCGACGCATGGCGTGCTGCTGGCGGTAGTGGTGTTCCTGGCGATGGTGGGCGCGTGCATGATCAGCGGAATTTCCGGCGCCATCGTGCCGCTGACGCTCAAGCGCTACGGCGCCGATCCCGCCACCGCATCGAGCATTTTCCTGACGACGGCGACGGATATCGTCAGCATGGGCATGCTGCTGGGGCTGGCAACGGTGTTGGTGCACTAAGTCCCGGGCACCGGCAAAAAAAAACGGCAACCCGAAGGTTGCCGTTTTCCCTGCTAACCGGTTAAGCGCGATTACAGCGGCTTGATGGCGGTAGCTTGCTTGCCCTTGGGGCCGGTCGTGATTTCAAACGACACCTTCTGGTTTTCTTTCAGCGATTTGAAGCCATTGCCTTCGATCGCCGAGAAGTGTGCGAACAAATCTTCGCCACCACCATCGGGAGTGATAAAACCAAAACCTTTAGCGTCGTTAAACCATATAACAGTACCTGTATTGCTCATAAATTTTCCTTTGGAAAAAATAACCGGGATACTCCCCGGAGGAAAGGCAGCCAATAAAACATCAGGTAGCGAAAATGGGGAGCAAAGAAACGGGCCCGATGATCTGAGCGAGACTTCAGCACGACCTAAGTGCATACACTGCGCAAGCGACTGCGAGACGGAAGATACGGCAAACTCATTGATTCGTCAAGGAAAATGAAAAGTTCCCTCGTTTGGCGAAGAAAATGAAAAAATCCATGCCCACGGAGTCCTGCTGGCTGCCCGGTCGCGGCAAGGCTGACGGTGAAAATAGCGCGTTGCCGCCCGATCGTAGAGCAGTCATTCCGATGTGCCGAATTGGCCGCGGATCTCGGAAAAAATAACACGTCATTGGCGTTCCACG